>JADIND010000147.1 GCA_017694215.1 Candidatus Scatousia excrementipullorum
CTTCAGAAACTGAAGAAAAATAGTTAAATTTATATTGAATGGTTGGAAGAAACCTTTCAACCATTCAACTTTTCAACCGTTAAAGATATAAAAAGACTTTGAGAGGGAAAGATGACTAGAATAGCAATAGACGCAATGGGTGGAGACCATGCTCCCCAGGAAATCGTGGCAGGTGCCGTCTGGGCAGCTCAGGAATACGGTGTAGCACTTGAATTGGTCGGAAAACAGGACAGAATCGAACAGGAGCTTGACAGGATTGCTCATGAAGGATTCTATTCCGATTGCGGCAAAGCCGGAAAACAGTACCGAATTAAAATAGACAGTTCAAAGCTCAATATAAAAATAACCCATGCCTCGGAAGTAATTGAAATGGGTGAGGCTCCGGGTCAGGCTATTCGTAAAAAGAAAAAGTCATCTATTGTTCTTGCCGTTGATGCAGTGGCAAAAGGGAGTTCCGATGCGGTTGTTGCAGCAGGTTCCACCGGTGCCGCTATGGCATCAAGTTTGTTCGGGCTGGGCAGAATCCCGGGAATTGACAGACCTGCTATCGCTGTTACTCTACCGACTATTAAACGCCCTATCGTTGTAATTGATGCCGGTGCTAACAGTAATTGTACACCGGAAATGCTCTATCAGTTCGCTGTTATGGGTGCAACATTCTCTAAAAACGTTCTCGGTATTGAGCATCCGAGAATAGGAGTTCTGAATATCGGTGAAGAAGCTGGTAAAGGTAATGAACTCGCTCAGGCTACTTACAAATTACTTGAAGAACAACAGGAAAAATTGAACTTTGTGGGTAATATTGAAGGTAAAGAAATTTTCCTCAGTGTGTGCGATGTTGTTGTTTGTGACGGTTTTGTCGGTAATGTTGCATTGAAAGTTACCGAAGGAACTTCCCAGATGCTTTTCAGAATGCTTAAACAGGAATTCAAAGCTGATTTAATGGGCAAAATGATTGGTCTTCTTGCAAAACCGTTTATGAAAAGAATTTATACAAAAATTAATTACGAAGAATTCGGCGGTGCACTTCTTCTTGGTGTCAAGGGAATTACAGTAATTTCCCACGGCAGAAGTAAAGCTTATGCAATCAAAAATGCAGTAAGAGTTGCAAAGCATGCCGTCGAAACAGGCGTTAACGAAAAAATTGCAAAGTTTTATGAGGAATAAAAATATATGACAAATAAAACCATTCCGCTCAGAATTGCGGGCGTAGGATACAGTTTACCCGAAACAGTTGTTACAAATGACGATTTAACAAAATTATATGAAACTTCAGACGAATGGATTTATACCAGAACCGGTATAAAAGAACGCCGTGTTGTTTCAGGCGAGCAGAATGCCATTGATTTGGGATTTGAGGCAGCAAAAAAAGCTATTGAAAAAGCTAAAATAAATCCTGATGAAATAGATTTAATTATAGCGGCATCATCAGCTCCGCCGGATTTGTATCCTGCGATTGCATGTCATATTCATCAGCGGCTTGGAATTAAGGAACAAATTCCTGCATTTGATATTACTGCGGCATGCTCGGGGCTTATCTACGGTTTGAGTATAGCAAAGGCTTATATCGGCTGCGGCATGTATAAAAAAATTCTTATTGTAGCGACCGATAACAATTCCAGACTTGTTGACTGGACTGACAGAGGAACCTCAATTTTATTCGGCGACGGAGCAGGAGCTATGGTAGTAACCGAAGCGGAAGACGGTATTGACGATATTATTGCCATTGATATTAAAGCTGACGGCAATTACGGGCATCTGATTGAACTTTCATTTGACGGGAAAAATTGTCCGCTCGTTGAGCAGTATGAGGAAAAACCTAAAGGCATAAGAATGAACGGCAGAGGAGTTTATACATTTGTTGCGAAAATTCTTCCGCATTATGTTGAAAATCTTATTACAAATGCAGGTTTGAAAGCTGAAGATATTGATTATTTAATTCCTCATCAGGCAAACATCAGAATTATACAGGCAGTTCAAGAGCGTCTGGGATACAGTGATGACAAAGTTGTTACCAATATTAAATACTACGGAAACACGTCAGCCGCATCAATTCCGATTGCACTGGCTGAGAGTGTTGAAAAAGGTAAGGTTAAACTCGGAACGACTGCCGTGCTTTGCGGATTTGGAGCAGGTATGACCTGGGGCGGTGCCATTGTCAGATTACGCGAAGGAATTTGCTAATGGGGTTACGTCTTGGAGAGATAAAAGGTTTTGAGTTTTCAGCCTGAAAATCTACCGGATTTTCAAATATAATTAATTTTGTAAATCCTAATATTGTGACAAAAATTCCTAAAAAAGAAACAATTCGTTCTTGTAAACCCTTTAAGCCGGAATGTGAATTTTGTAAAGAAAAAATCGGGTTATTGAACGATGATGTTTTTATCAAGACAGATAAATCTGTTTTTCAAAAATAATCACATTGCCGCTCAAACATGTCATCCTGAAAGCGTAGAAAAATTAGTTGAGCCTTTTCAGTAATGTAGGTTTTGGTAATCTCTGATTACCGAAACATTTTTGTTGTGGTAAATTTTAATTTACCACAACCTACTGTTCTGCAAAATCCGTTGAGACGAAGTCGAAACGTGATTTTATGCCCCTACCTGGTGTTTCAGGACCTCTTAATTATCACAAATAAAGAGATTCTGAACAGTGACAATTCCCGTGAGCTGTCACGGTTAACGTTTCAGGATGACATGGAAAAAATCCTCATTCTATTCCTTCTTTAGAAAAGGAGGCTAAGCCTTTGGTGACCTTATTTAATCGAGTAAGACCCCTCACCCCAGCCCTCTCCCCTTGCGGGAGAG
>JADIND010000148.1 GCA_017694215.1 Candidatus Scatousia excrementipullorum
ACGGATGCGTATTCTATATAAATGAAAACTTACTGAAACCGGTTTATACTCATAATTTTAGTGCAGAAGATACTGAAAAAGATAATATAAAAGGCCTTTTTAAATATTCTTTAAAGGAACCTCTGCTTGTAAACGGCTGTGCATTTGCCCTTCTGGTTATTTCTGATGAACAAAAATATACAAAAAATGAGCAAAAAATATTTAAAACCTGTGCACTGCTTGCTGCAAATATAATTAAGGAAATTGAATTGACTGATATTATGAAAATGCAAGTAAAAGCTCTGCAGGACGGAATAGTTGAAATAAACGGTTTTAACAAGGTAATTCAGGAACAGAATAAAAAGATACTTGAAGCTGATAAAATAAAAAACAAATTTCTTTCAAATGTTTCACATGAACTTCGTTCTCCTCTGAATTCCATAATAGGCTTTTCCGATATGCTTATGGCGGAAGCTTTCGGTAAATTGAATGATAAACAAAAAGAGTATGTAAATGATATTCAAATTGCAGGTATACACCTTCTCGGGATGGTAAATGAAATTCTTGATATATCAAAAATTGAAGCCCATGCTGTTCGGATGAACTATTCTTCTTTTGATGTTTATTTGTGTTTGAAGGAAGTTTTAAATATTCTGAAGCCTCTGTATATGAAAAAACAACTTATAGTGGCAAATAAAGTATCTGAAGGTACATTTGTAACAGCAGATTACCAGAAATTACAGCAGATATTTTTTAATTTAATAAGTAATGCAATCAAATTTACGCCTGATAGCGGAAAAATTGAAATTTTTACAAAATCTTCTTCAAAATATTTATCAATAGCGGTTAAGGATAACGGAATCGGGATAGCTTTAAAAAATCACCGTAAAATTTTTAAGAAATTTGAACAAATTTCACCATCGACAAAAGAAGGGATGAATTCTACAGGGTTAGGACTAACAATTACTAAAGAACTGGTAAAGCTGCATAACGGTAAAATAATACTTCAAAGCCGCATTAATGAGGGTTCTTCTTTTATAGTAAAATTGCCGTTAAAAATTAATTGTTGTCATGATTAAAAAAAAATGCTAAAATAAAGACAAGAAGAGATGGAGGTTAAAAAGTGTCATCAATAAAAGAAGCATACGATAGTACAATCGGTGAAAGTTTTACGGGATTAAAGCTTTTGATATGGGCTATTCCTCTTGGTTATTGCAGAGATTTAATGTCATCTGGCTCCATGGACTTTTTCTCTACTATGATTGTTTCCGCTTTTGCACTTTTACTTCTCGGATTTCTCGTCGAATCTGCAAATAATGCGTGCGAAAAGAAGCCCGAACTTGTTCCGGGGATAAATGTTTTCAGCATGGCTTTGAACGGGATTAAGGCCATTGTTGCATTAAGCGTTTATTTTGCTATTGCATTTTATGGTACTCAAATTTGCTGCAGTTATATTAATTTTGGAGAGCATACCGTTCTGTCCATGAGTTTAAAAATTCTTATCGGACTTTTATTTTATGCTATTCCGGTTTCCGGATTCGCTATATATGTACGGAAATTGGACATTTTCGAAGCTTATAACCTGAAAAAGATAATGTTTATTCTAGGTGAAGCTTTTATGATGTTTTCATATTTGATAATAAAACTAGGTTTATTAACTGCTGTGGTTATTGGTTTTATTTCTTATTTATTCTGGTTATTTATCGGACTTGATAACCTGTTGATTAATTACATCTGGTCTATTGCAATCATGTATAACCTTGTTATCGGTGCTAATTATATTTCTCAGTTCAGTGAAGAATGGATGTCCTTTTATGAGAAGAAAAATCAGGTTATTGAAGACGGCGTAAAACTTTATTAAAAATTAAAGAACTGTATAATTTGTATTCTTATTACAATCTTAAATTTTGATTTGTCTGCTTGAAGGTTGTATTTCGTTGATAGAGTATTTGTTATTTTCGGTTGTTGACCATTTCTCTGAGTTTTTTCAACTGATCTCTGATTTCAGCCGCACGTTCAAAGTCAAGTATTTTTGCGGCTTTGTGCATATCTTTTTCAAGTTTGTCAATAAGTTTAGGTAAATCTTTTTTCTCAATCCCTAAATCAACCATTTCTTCCGCAACAATATCTTCAAGATCTCTGTAACTTGCAACAAGCGAAAGAAGGTTATTTTCGATAGGTTTTTTAATGGTCTGCGGAATAATTCCGTATTTTTTATTGTGGGCCAGCTGAATTTCACGTCGGCGTTCCGTTTCATCAATGGCGGCTTTCATTGAATCAGTAATTTTATCGGCATACATAATGACTTCACCGCAAGCATTACGTGCGGCACGTCCGACTGTCTGAATAAGACTGGTTTCGGAGCGTAAAAAGCCTTCTTTATCAGCATCCATAATCGCAACAAGCGAAACTTCAGGTATATCCAGTCCTTCTCTTAAAAGGTTTACACCTATTAAAACATCAAATTCCCCGAGTCTTAAATCTCGCAGAATTTCAACACGTTCAAGTGATTGTATTTCGCTGTGCAGATATCTTACGCGGATACCTTCCTGAATGAAGTAATCCGTCAGGTCTTCAGCCATTCTTTTTGTCAGAGTTGTAATAAGAACTCGTTCGTCTTTATCTGTACGTTTTTTTATTTCAGCTTTTAAGTCCTCAATTTGAGTTTCAATAGGTCGGACATGAATTTTCGGGTCAACAAGTCCGGTTGGTCTGATAATCTGTTCGACAAGTTGTGCGGATGTTTTTCTTTCAAAATCACCCGGAGTGGCTGAAATATAAATTTTTTGATGAACGCGGCTGAAAAATTCATCATTTGTGAGCGGTCTGTTATCTTTTGCACAGGGCAGCCTGAAACCGTATTTAATAAGAGTATCTTTTCTTGCTGCATCACCATGGCTCATACCTTTTAGCTGCGGCAGAGTAACATGTGATTCGTCAATAACCGTTAAAAAATCGCCCTGAAAATAATCAAGAAGTGTCGCCGGCGGAGAACCTGGCGGGCGGCGTTCTATGATTCTTGAGTAATTTTCAATTCCGGAGCAATAGCCCATTTCTTTTATCATTTCTATATCGTATTTAACCCGCTGTTCAAGACGTTGAGCCTCAATCAGTTTATTTTCATTATGAAGTTCAACAAGTCTTTGCTGAAGTTCTTCTCTGATAAATTTAATTGTTTCATCAACATTTTCGTCATACGAAAGATAATGTACCGCCGGATAAATCACAACACTTTTCGGTGTTTCAATGATTTCACCCGTAACATTATCAATTCTCACAATTTTTTCAATTTCATCTCCGAAAAAATATATTCTAGTGATTATTTTTTCGTACGCCGGCATAATTTCAACAATATCGCCTCGGGCACGAAATGTGGAACGTTCAAGAACCAAATCATTACGTGTATATTGCACCTGAATAAGATGTCGTAATAAATCATCTCTGGAAATTTCATCTCCTACTTTAAGTTCAACTGAACCTCTGAAATAATTTTCAGGGAGGCCCAAACCGTAAATACAGCTTACAGAAGCAATAATTATAACATCATTTCTCTCGTAAAGACTTCTTGTAGAATTATGTCTTAGCCTGTCAATTTCTTCATTTATTGATGCAGATTTTTCAATATAAGTATCTGTTCGGGGAATATAGGCTTCCGGCTGATAATAGTCGTAATAACTGATAAAATATTCAACTGCGTTTTCGGGAAAAAGTTCTTTGAACTCATTGTAGAGTTGTGCGGCCAGTGTTTTGTTGTGAGCAATTATCAGTGTTGGTTTTTGAATTTTTTCTATAACATTGGCTATTGTAAAAGTTTTACCGCTCCCGGTAATGCCTAGAAGTGTTTGTGCATCATCTCCTGCCTCAATCCCTTTTACAAGCTGCTCGATAGCTTTTGGCTGGTCGCCTGACGGGGAATATTTTGAATGTATTTTGAATTTTTTGTATTCCATAACTGAATTTTAATATTAAAAGGGATAGATAGCAAATTTTTTTATTTACGGATATTATTATAAATACAGCAAATATGGAAAGATAAAACTTTGATTAATCCGGTAAGTTTTAAAAATAATACGCAAACAGTTAATAATAATAAGTCAGAGCCTTCGTCAAAAGGAAAATCCGATGAGTACAAAGATCCTCTTGCAAGCCAGTGGCTAAATTATGTACTTTGTTCAACAGAACTCGGTGCTTTAATACATGAAATTGCTCCAAGAACGGCTCAGGCTCTATGGATTCCGACAATAATGTATCTCGGTGCTGATATTTATGACAAATATAAAAACGATAAAGATACGTATTCTCCAAGTCGTAAAAGAGGTGTTGAGCAGGCTATTTATCAGGGAACCGCCGGATTTCTTCTGCCTGCACTGTCGATTTTTGTAGGGCAAAAACTTACCTCTCCGCTAGGAAAACTTGTTAATAAAGGTATAAGTGTCAATCAGAAAGAAGCTGTGTTAAATCATATCAAAAATTCTCTTGAACAGTGTGTGGGCAGCAGATTTAACAGCTATGAAAATTTTGAAAATTTTGTTATAAATTCTCTTGAAAATAAAATTATGGCATGCAAAAATGAAAAAAAATCCGATAGCATTTTTAAAAGATTAATTAAATTTTGTCAGAAAAAATATACACTTGCTGTTAAAGATGATGAAAAAATAACGAATTTTGCCAAACAAAATATAAAGGAGCTCTATGAAATAAAAGACGCACTTTCAAAAAAAGAAAAACCTAAACAAATATCAAAAAGTGCTTTTAGAAATTATCTTGAAAAATCAACCAATTTGAGGGCAACATACGGCAAAGATTACGCGAATGATGCACTCCGATATGCTTTAAAATCTTATCAAAATAAACTTATTATGAAAAATAAGCTCATAAAAACATCAGGAGGGCTTGTCGCACTGGCAATAACTCTCAATCCTATTTACAATTATGTACAGGAAACTTTTATCCCAAAATATATAGATCCCGGTATAGACAGATTTAACAGAGCCATAATTGACAGAAGTATTCTGAAACAGCACATTAAATCTGATACAGGCAAAGTTCAGTAAACATTATTTGTTTGATTAATTTTCATCAAAATTATAACGGTATAGACCGTCTTCATATTTCAGAATTTCAGTCAGAACAAGCGAACCGGATTTGTTCAATGTAAGTTCGGCAACTGATGAAATTTTGAAAAGAGAATCCTCAGCTTTTTGCATAAGGAAAATATAGTTAAATTTGGACGCAATATATGCTTTAGCCTGTTTTTCAGTGCATTTTTCGTTATAAATTTTGTATCCGGCAAGTTTGGTTATTGCCTGGGTGAGCGAATCGGCTTCAATATCCGCGAAATATCCATCTTGAAAGTGTTCGGACAATATTACCGGCAGATATTCAGTATCGTTAATTACATATTCATATTTTAGTTTTGATACTGCATTGAACAAGTCGGAAAGACCGTTTTCACCTAGCCCTTTTATGTAATAGCAATCTCTGTTCTGTGCATGGATAATCGGGTAATTTTCCAGTATGGCAGTTCTTTTGTCTAAATCAATTTCCCGTGCAATAGCGGATATTAAGGCAGTTTTGCCTGATGAGGCAGGCCCTGCTATAAGAACATTTTTCTTTTCAGTAATCAGTTTTTTTATGAATTCACAGGTATCTTTATTAATTGAATTGTCGTTTAGCAAAAATTTAAAATCAACTTTTTCGCTTTTTAACTTTTCAAACAAAATTTTCTCATTGCTAACAGGTGGAGAAAAAAGTGTGATAATGAGTTTATTTAGTCTGATTTGACCGAAGAAAAGCGAATCAGGTTTGTTAATTTTTCTACGGATTGAGGAATAAAGTTTTTCAAACTGTGCTTCCGAAAGAACAGCATCTTCTTTAACAAAACCGTAATTTCTTCCTGTATAAATACTGCCGTCCGAATTTACATATATGGCATTGACATCATCTCTGGATATAAAATAATCAAGTTCGCCAAATCCGTGAACAGAGTTCATAAACAACGAAATTATGTGTTCTTTTTCTTCATTTGAAAATGAAATATCAGAGTATTCATTTTCAAGTTTATAGAGAAGAAAATCAGAAATAAGTTTCCGTTGTTCATTTTCAGAGTATTCGAACCATACAGGAATTGACGCAACTTTTTGCGACAAACTCAGAGCAAGTTCATCAAATACCGGTCCTAAATCTGCTTCTTCCACTTCGTTATTTTGAATATCCGCAGGCTGTAAGCCTTCCTCCGGAAGTTCAATGCTGTTAAAATTGCTGAATCTGTCTTTTAATGCCATAATTATCCTCTTAAAATATTGTAAATATTGCTTAGTGAATTGTTAGAATACTTGTTGATAAGTCTTTTTCTGTAAATACTGTCCGAAATATTCATTGCAAGTTCTCTGAAACTGATTGCAACGTTGGATGTCGCATTTATTTCGGATACCAGAACCCCTTTGTTAATTGCTGCCATAAGAGTGAAATAGTTATTCGGAATTTTCCAGTAAACCTGTTTATTCAAAAGTTTTTCAACATCAGAAATCTTAATTTCGTCATTTTCCATATAACGGTTAATTAAAATTTGAACTTTATCGCTGTCGTAGCCGAGTTTTTCAAATAAATCGAGGCATCTCTGGCAGTTTCTTAGTGCCGGAAGATTGACAATCGTTACAAGAAAAAGCAAATCCGAATTGTCAAGTGCAGTAATCGTTTTGCTGTCGAAATTGGAATCAGTATCGACAACTATATATGAAAAAGTTTCTTTCAGAACTGAAATAAGGTTTTCAATTTCTTTTCGTGAAATTTCTTCCGCCTGTTTGAAAACAGGCGGATCCGCAAGCACGTATAAACTGCTGTTTTTATATTTTTCCATAGTGTTCAGAAGAAAATCTTTATTTATCTTGTCAGGGTTTTTCAGCATATAAGAGATGTTAAAAGTCGGATGCAAGTCCATAAACGTTGTAATATCGCCGAATTGAAAATTTAGATCAACAAGAGCAACATTTTCTTTTGTAATTTTTGCAAGTTCAAAAGCAAGATTTGCCGCAACCGAAGTTTTACCGATACCGCCTTTGTTTGAAAATACTGTAATCATTCGCGATTTTGTAGTTTTTTGATTCTGTCCGTTTAGTTGTTCGGCAACACGTTTTAAAACGTCAAAGAATTCGGTTTTTATAATAGGAGATGACAGAAATTCTTTAACACCGAGCCTCATAACACGAACTATTAAATCAACTTCCGGAGTATCAGAAATTGCAAGCACCCTACAGTTGGAAAAATCGGTTTTTTGCAAAAAATCCGCATATTTTTTTATTCCGTCGTTTAAATCAACAATGAGAAAAGTTTTGCTCTGGGAACTGAGTGTGTTATAAACATCAGAGAGATCTGAAAAATCATCAAAGCACTCAAACCCGCCATATTCGCCAAGATAAAGACTTATAAGTTTTTTCAAACTTTCATTTGAAGATAAAATTATAGTGGAAATCTTCTCTGACATACAACCTCTTCTAAATGAATATTAGCACATTTTATGGGTTAGAGCAATATATCGTTATAAAATAAAAAACTCAACTTGTTATTGTTATTGCGGACGTTTCGGCGGTTTGTTATTTAAAAAGAACTTTCGCATCTCTTCATTAATTGAAACATTTTGGAGTGCCATATGGTATTTTCTTAAAAGAGCTATATTTTCCTGTTCCTCCAGCAAATCACGTTTCGGAATTTTTATGGAATTTTTCACTTTTTCAAATTCACCGGGTGTGTCTCTGTGCATTACCTTATAAATAATATCATCAATGTTGCTTCCGCCCATTTGATACTTTGAAGCTATTTCTTCCGTAGTGGCACCTTGTGGAAGGTTATAAAGCCAGTTCACAGTCAGAACATCCCCTGCAGAAACCTTATGAACTCCTCGCTGGTGAGGTGTGTACATGATATCCGTTTTATACGGACTGTGCCCCAATCCAATGGCATGACCTATTTCATGCAGAATAGTATGATAAACTTCATTTTCATCTGCATAATCTCCGTGTACAAGACCGTCGGACAATCCTATTGAAACTTCGGCACCAAAGAGTCTGTTCGCATTATCATATGAAAAATAGCAGTGTCCAAGAGCTTTTCTTTCCACTCTTTTCCAGTCAACGTTAACATTAGATTCCAGAAGAGTCTGAACCACCGTAAAGGATACTTTTCCTTTTGTTGCAGTTTGCCATTCATTCATGGCACGCTTTACCATATCACGGTATTTGTAATCCTGTCCCTGCTTTGAGTAAAACTTCATAGGAGCAATAAAAACTTTGAGCGGCATATATGTCCATCTCATAAGCTTTCCGTTTTTTAAAGATTGTGAAACATACGTTTTACTCTGCATATTTTTATTGTATAATAAAAAGTACGACAACACAAAAGTCTTAACATGTTATTTTTACAGACTAAGGAGGATATGTAGATGAATATTATGCAAATCATGAAACAGGCTCAAAATGTGCAGGCAAAACTAAAAGCTTCACAGGAAGAACTTGCTAAAATGGAATTAGTTGGGGAAGCCGGCGGCGGTGCCGTTAAAGTTACAAATGACGGTCAGGGTAAGTTTAAATCAATTAAGCTGGATGCTTCCGCATTGAATATCAGTGCCGATGTTGCTGAAGAGCTTGAAGATTTAATTTCTGTTGCTATGAAACAAGCCGGAGATAAAGCTTCTAAAGAAATGGAATCAAAAATGAAAGCTGCTACCGGCGGTTTAAACATTCCGGGACTTAATTTCTAATGATTTATCCTAAATCTATTGCGACATTAATAGAGCATTTCCAAAAATTCCCGTCTGTCGGACCTAAATCTGCACAGCGTATGGCTTTTTATCTTCTTAGAATGCCGATGTCGGAAGTTCAAAAATTTGCACAGAGTATTGTTGAAGCTAAGGAAAACACCCGTACATGCGAGATTTGTTTTAACCTTTCTTCAACAAGTCCGTGTGAAATTTGTCAGTCTCAAAAACGGGATCGCTCTACTATTTGTGTTGTTGCAGAGACAAAGGATTTAATCGCAATAGAAAAAACCAATGAATATAAAGGCTTGTATCATGTTTTGCAGGGCTTAATTTCCCCTATGGATGGCATTGGAGCTGATGATATACGAATTAAGGAACTGCTTACCCGTTTAACCAATGAGGAGGTTAAAGAGGTTATTCTTGCATTGAGTCCTTCTGTTGAGGGTGAAGCTACAAGCCTTTATTTAAGTAAACTTATAAAGCCGTTCGGGATAAAAATTTCTCGTATAGCATTCGGGCTTCCTGTCGGTGCTGATTTAGAGTATGCAGATGAGATAACTATTGCCCGTGCTATTGAGGGCAGGCACGAAATCTAAATTTTTAGTATGACATTGCAACTATACTTGAGCTTAAAATTCATGAACTTTTGAATATTGAATAGCCTTTTTATATAATTGCTTTTATACTGGTGTTAAGTTAAAATTTTTGTATGGTTAATTTATTGGAAATAAAAGATTTGTATGTTGAATATAAATCAGATAAAGGAGTATTTGGCGGAGTACAGACCATACATGCCGTAAACGGAGTTTCACTTGAGGTTAAAAAAGGTGAAATCCTTGCCATTGCAGGTGAATCAGGCTGCGGCAAGTCAACTCTTGCCAAAACCATTATAAGGTTAGAAAATGCAAAGTCAGGCGGGATAATTTTTGAAAATAAAAATGTTCTGAATATGAATAAAAAAGAACTTAAAAATTATCGCAAAAATGCACAGATGGTTTTTCAAAACCCGTATGCAAGCCTGAATCCGAAAATGAAAATTTACGATATTCTTAAAGAACCGCTAAAGATAAATACGGATTTATCCGATAGTGAAATTCAGCGGGTAATAAAAGAAAAAATTGCACAGGTAGGGTTAAGTGAAGAATGTCTGAATTTGTATCCTCATGAATTTTCAGGCGGTCAAAGACAACGAATTGCCATTGCAAGAGCATTGGTTCTTAGCCCTGAATTTGTTCTTGCTGATGAGCCGGTTAGTGCTTTGGATGTTAGTATTCAGGCTCAGATTATTAACTTACTTAGGGATTTAAAAGAAAATTATAATTTAACCATTGTTCTGATAACCCATGATATGAGTGTCATAAAATATCTTGCCGACAGAGTTGCCATAATGTATCTCGGTGAAATTGTTGAAATCGGAACAACCGATGAAATTTTTAATTCTCCTAAACACCCTTATACTCAAGCCTTGTTAAGTGCAGTGCCGCAACTTTCTCCAAGCAGACAGCAAAGAATTTTGTTAAGCGGAGATTTACCTTCTCCTGCAAATCTTCCGGACGGCTGTAAATTTCATACCAGATGTCCGCAGTGTTTTGACAGATGTCCTAAAGAAGCACCTGAGGACATAAAAATTTCTGATTCCCATATTGTAAAATGTTTTCTATGTGAGTAGCAAAAAAATATATTTGCAGTTTTTAATATTTTCATAATGTATTATGAAGTAACCAAAACAGTAAAATTACCTCTGAATGTAGTAAAAGGTTCTGTAAAACAGCGTGCTGCAAAGGCTGAAAATATGTTTTTCGACTTTTGTAAGAATATTTCACTGAATATAAGTAATAATGACAGGCTTAGTATTGCTGTTATAAAAGACTGTTTTCAGCGTACGCTGCCATCAAAAGTTTATATTCAGTTTTCTGATATAGGGAAAAAGTTCTATGACGGCGACTGCCGTTATGACGGTTTTACTGGTTATATGGTAAGAGGTAAAAACAGAAAAGTTGTCGGATATAACATTTTTTTGCCTCTGGATGAATCAAAAAAGAACTTGGAATTGAAACATCTTGATATTTTGTTTCACGAATTACAGCATGTTTATGACTATATTACCAATCCAAAAACTTTTTCCAGAGGTTTTTATGTGCCTAAAAGACTCCAAAATTTTTATAATGAAAAAATTTATCCTAAGGACGCTGTTAAATTAGATAAACTTGAAACACGAATTCAAAACCAAATAAAAAGAATCCCGTATTACAAGCGAATTGACTTTCTGCAAGAAGTGAGAAATGCACTTCAAAGTGAAATAAATGCATATAAAGCGGAAGAAATATATTCCGTATTTTCATTAATGCATCCGCAGCATATGCCTGAGAAAAATGTGTTCGGGGCTGTTGAGTACTTTAAGTTTCAGGAAAAACTTGCTATTTGTCAAAAAGTTCTGAAAAGGGAACTCCGTGCATTAAGAGAAGAAAATAAACAATTATTCGGCGGTAAATAAATTCTTTCCGTGTTATAATCATTTTATGGAACGTAAAGTTATAACAACTAACAGAAAAGCTTTTCACGACTTCATGATTTTTGATAAATATGAAGCCGGTATAGTGCTGACCGGAACAGAAATTAAATCAATACGAAAAAATGCAATTAACTTAAAAGACAGTTTCTGTAAGATTGAAGATAATGAGGTTTTTCTTTATAACTGTCATATTTCGCCATATGAACAGGGCAACAGATTTAACCATAAAGCAGATAGAGTACGCAAACTTCTTTTAACCAAAAAAGAAATTCTGAAAATGCAGGGTAAAGTCAAAAAAGACGGTTATACCATTGTACCGCTTGAAGTTTATATATTAAAAGGATTTGCAAAGGTTCAAATCGGGCTTGCAAAAGGTAAAAAACTTCATGATAAACGTGAAGATATTGCCAAAAAAGATCAAAAACGCGAAATGGACAGAGCAGCTAAAAGAGGTTAAAAAATATTCTCTTTTTTGCATTAACTTTGTTAACTATTTGCACTGAACTTTTTTCCGTGTATAATTAATGGGTAATAAGATATATTAGTTTAGGGATTTATAAATTATGACTATTCAAGATTGGTTTGAAAAACGTAAAGAGGCACAGATTAAAAGACGCGAATTGGAAGCTCGTGCAGAGGTTGAACAAAACCCGGATTTATGGGTTAAATGCGTACACTGTGATGCCCAGCTTTTGAAAGAAGATCTTGCTAATAATGATATGGTTTGTCCTGTTTGTGATTATCATTTCAGAATAAATGCAAGGAAAAGAGTTCAGCAGCTTTTTGATGAAGGTTCGTTTGAAGAATTATTTACAAATATAAAACCTACGGATCCTTTGGAATTTGTTGATACCGAATCATATAAAGCAAGGCTGGAAAAAGCACAGCAGAAAACAAATCTTAATGACGCAGTTATTACAGGAATCGGATGCATAGAAGGACATAAAGTTGCCGCTGCCGTTATGGATTTTGACTTTATGGGCGGTTCAATGGGCAGTGTGGTCGGAGAAAAAGTAACAAGAATTATTGAAAAGGCTATTGAACAAAGACTGCCTGTTCTTGCAGTTACATCTTCCGGCGGTGCAAGAATGCAGGAAAGTGCATTGAGTCTTATGCAAATGGCTAAAACCTCATGTGCATGTTCAAGACTGGATGACGAAAAGCTTTTATATGTTAACCTGATTACCGAACCTACATTCGGCGGAGTTACGGCCAGTTTTGGAATGCTCGGAGATATTATCGTCGCAGAGCAGGGTGCAAGAGTTGGTTTCGCAGGCAGAAGAGTTATTGAACAGACTATAAGACAAAAACTTCCTGCAGATTTCCAAACTGCAGAGTACCTTCTTAAATACGGACAGGTTGATGTCGTTTCCAAAAGAAAAGATTTGAGAAAAACTCTTGCGAATATTTTTTCAATGCACGGAGTGTAAAAGAGATATTACATTATAAAAGGATACAATATGAGTAATACAATATTGGATTTTGAAAAACCGATTATGGAAATACAGGAAAAAATTGAAGAATTGAAAAAAATAAGTGTGGAGTCCGGCATGGATTTAAATAAAGAAATTGAAACTTTTGAGCAGCAGGCGGATGATTATAAGAAAGAATTGTATTCTAATCTGAAACCATCTCAAAAATTGCAGATTGCACGTCATCCTGAAAGACCTAACTTTCTTGATTATGTAAATCATATGTGTACGGATTTTGTTGAACTTCACGGCGACAGAACCGGTATGGATGACAGAGCGATTATCGGCGGTCTGGCTAAAATTGACGGGAAACCTGTCATGATTATAGGAACGATGAAGGGTAAATCTACTAAAGAGAACCTTGAGTATAATTTTGGTATGCCGCAGCCGCAAGGTTACAGAAAGGCTTTAAGACTCTTTAAACATGCAAGTAAGTTTAATATTCCGATAATTACATTGATTGATACTCCGGGAGCTTATCCCGGTATTAGTGCCGAAGAAACAGGACAGGGCGGTGCGATTGCCGTAAACCTCAGAGATATGGCAAAATTAGAAGTTCCGGTTATTGCCATTGTAACTGGGGAAGGTTGTTCCGGAGGTGCTTTAGGACTTGCTGTTGCTGATAAAGTATTTTTACTTGAACATGCTTATTATACAGTTATTTCTCCGGAAGGCTGTGCCTCTATCCTCTGGCGTGATGCTTCCCGTGCCGGAGATGCCGCGGAAGCTTTGAAGATTACGGCTCCGGATTTGATGAAGTTCAATATTATTGATGGTGAAATTAAAGAGCCAGTTGGTGGTGCACATAAAGATTATGAACTTATCAGTGCTAATATGAAGAAGGCAATTTTAGAAAGCCTTGATGAACTGGCAAATCTTTCTGTTGCAGATTTGAAAAACAGAAGATATGAAAAGTTCAGAAAAATGGGAGCCTTTATTGAGAATTAGAAATAAGCCCTCTCAATGAGGGCTTATTTAGTTTAATTATGGAGTATTAATGAAAAATTCGTATTTTGAACTTCAAATAAAAATTAATCCTCAAATGGAAGATATTGTATCTGATATATGCTTTGAAAATTTTCCGTGCGAAGGGGTAGTTCTCGCTGAAGAAACTTACAAAGACCTTGAAATGATTTCCACTACAGAAGGTACTTTGAGAGTCTTTTTGACTGAAAGTGCTGAGGTTGAAACGGTTTTAAAAGAACAGAGAGAACTTCTTAAGTCCCGCGGATTTTCTGATGAAGAACTCGGAAGCTGGGATTTCGTTTATTCCGAAAAAGAAAACGAAGACTGGTCTAAAAAATGGAAAGAAAAATGGGATGTAACCCATGTATCGGATAGGATTACAGTTGTTCCTGACTGGATTGATTATAACCCTAAGAGGGATGATGAGGTTATTATTAAGCTTGAACCGGGCTGTGCGTTCGGAACAGGTACTCATGCTACCACTCAGCTTTGTATGAAAGCTATTGAAAAATATATGACGGCGGGTGCCGATGTTGCGGATATAGGTATGGGTTCCGGAATTTTAGCAATTTGTGCGAAAAAGTTTGGTGCTAATTATGTTTACGGGTGCGACAATGATGAAACCGTAATTGATGTAGCAAAAGAAAATGCAATAAAAAACGGTGTTGAATGCGAATTTGAACTCAATACTGCAGATAAAATAAGCAGGAAGTTTGATTTTGTTCTGGCGAATATTCTTCATAATGTTCTTGCTGAAATCATGGGCGATTTAAAGGCTATTATGAAGAACGAAGCTTTTATGGTACTGTCAGGAATCCTTGATGAAAAAAAGTCTTTTGTGCTGGATGCCGTAAAGAGTTATAATATGGAACTTGTTGAAGAAATGCATCAGAACCAGTGGGTTGCATTGGTTGTTAAAAAGACTTTGAGGGGATAAATATGGATAAATTTCATTTGATTTTATATATATGTTTTGCAGTTTTGATTTTTGATATTGCTGTTGTTTTGTACATCAGAAATACTTATTTTTTGATTTTTAAGGATAATTATAGAGATATTTCTGATAAATTAGGCAAACCTGATGCAGTCCTTGATGCCTCACTGGTAAATATAAATTTTTTGCTTGTAAAATTTAATACGGCGGTTTCTGTTGAGTTGTATAAAGACTTGGTTGTATTTCGAAACGGTACCCGTGCTATATGTGTTAAGGATTTTTCCTCTCTTGAATTATCCGGAGAGTTACTTTCAAATGTAAAAATAAATACTTCCGGCAGGGCAATTAGAGTTTATTTTAATGCCGGGCAGTACAAAATCATGCAGAAATATTTGGAGGAACATAATGTCTAAAACCGCGATTATAATACCGGCCCGCTACGGGTCAAGCAGATTGGAAGGAAAACCGCTTATTGAAGTTAACGGTAAACCTATTATTCAATGGGTTTATGAAAAAGCTCAACAGGCAAAACTCGCCGATATGATTATCGTTGCTACTGATGATGAAAGAATTTTCAATGCAGTGAAAGCTTTCGGCGGTGGTGTTGAAATGACTTCAGTTAATCATAAGTGCGGTTCTGACAGAATTAGAGAAGTTGCTGAACGTCATCCTGAAATTTCTTATATTGTTAATCTTCAGGGTGATGAACCCCTTATTAAGCCTGAAAGCATTGACTCTGTTGCAAGAAATGTTCAGGAAGATGATAACGCTGATATTTCAACTCTTATAAGAGTTTTAACAGATGAAGAAGAAATTAATAACCCTAATCTTGTAAAATGTGTTGTTGATAATAATGGC
>JADIND010000149.1 GCA_017694215.1 Candidatus Scatousia excrementipullorum
ATATAATATTTATATTAACTTAACATTAAAAAAGCAACCGCAGAAATTTTCTGCGGTTGCTTTAATATTAACAATTCAAATCAATAAATATTAACGAACACAGGTTTTCGGTTTTGGACCGGCAGCAACAATTTCTGCCGGCATATTAGGATATTTAGCGGCAAAGTTTTCAGCAAACATTTGAGCAAGCTTATTAGCCTGTTCGTCATAAGCTGCTTTATCTGGCCACATACCGCGGGCATCCAGTTTTTCATCCGGAACCCCCGGACAAGTAGCAGGATAATCAACATTAAACACATCATGATGTTTAAATTCAACGTTATCCAACGAGCCGTTGAGTGCCGCAGTAACCATAGCCCTGGTATAGCTTAATTTCATACGTTGAGCACCTGAAGATGCACTGCCTCCTGCCCAGCCGGTATTAACCAAGTATACTTTTGTACCGTATTTATCAAGTTTTTCACCTAGCATTTTTGCATAAACAGAAGCATCCATCGGCATAAACGGTTCCCCGAAAAGTGTTGAGAATGTCGGCTGAGGTTCTGTAACTCCGCGTTCAGTACCGGCAAGTTTAGATGTAAAACCGGTGACAAAGTGATACATTGCTGCATTTTTATCCAATTTTGAAATCGGAGGTAATACACCAAAGGCATCTGCCGTTAAGAATATAACAACTTTCGGAATTCCGCCCTTACCCGGGATTTGAGCATTATCAATGTATTCAATAGGATAACCGACACGGGTATTTTCGGTCAAACTGCCGTCATCAAAGTCAAATTCACGAGTCTGCGAATCCATAATAACATTTTCAACAAGTGAACCGAATTTAATAGCATTATAAATTTCCGGTTCATGTTCTTTTGAAAGGTGAATACATTTAGCATAGCAGCCGCCTTCAAAGTTGAATACGCCGTCAGGGGACCAGCCGTGTTCGTCATCACCGATTAATTTACGGTTAGGGTCTGCGGAAAGTGTAGTTTTTCCTGTTCCTGAAAGACCAAAAAATACGGCCGTTTCACCGGTTTTAGGATCCATATTGGCGGAACAATGCATCGGGAGAACATTTTTCTTTGTCATAATGTAATTCATTGTTGCAAATACCGACTTTTTAATTTCACCGGCATATCTTGAACCGCAGATAAGAATCATATGAGCTTCATAATCAATAATAATGGCAGCTTCACTGTTTACACCATCAACTTCCGGATCGCATTTGAATCCCGGAGCACAGAGAATAGTGTAATCAGGTTCACCGTAGTTTGCAAGTTCCTCTGCCGTCGGACGAATCAACAGCTGGTGAATAAATAAGTTCTGGCTTGCAAGCTCATTAATTACACGAAATTTCTGTGTGTAAGTTTTGTCTGCACCTGCAAAACCATCAAATATAAATACTTCACGATTTTGTAAATATGCTGCTATTTTACCTTTTATAGCATTAAATTTTTCTCTGCTGATAGGACGGTTAACTTTTCCCCATGCGATTTCATTATGAACACCTTCTGTATCAACAATAAATTTATCTTTAGGAGAACGTCCGGTATATTTACCGGTAGTAACAACGAGAGCCCCAGAATTACTCAAACGGCCTTCCCCCAAACGTAAAGCTTCTTCCGTAAGTTGTGCAGGAGAAAGATTTCTGTAAACAGCTTTCGGTGCTATAATTCCTAATTTTTCAATTCCATAAGTTTCCATAAGCAAGCTTCCTCTTTTTACATATAAACCTGTATACAATACATATTTTATTACAAATAAGTATAATTTGCAATAAACAACATTAAAAGTGCACCCGAAATTATAAAATAACACAACATTTTATACAAAATGTGATGAAGTCTTACTCAGCAAGAATTTCAGCCATGCAATATATAGCAGATAAATCAATAATAATTCTTAATAATTAAACATCAGGATACAATTTTGTGGTAATATCAACATAATATGACTATTAAAGTTAAACATCACATTTTGTATAAAAAGTGATGAAATGGAACAGAGGAGTATCAGTATGCAAAAAGAAAAACCAAAAATTGAACACATTATCATTGCCTGTTGTACGTATAAAAGAGAAAAACAACTCGAAACGACAATACAAAGTCTTATATCAATGGATTTTCCCGAAGATATTAAAACAGAAATTTTGATCGTGGATAATGATGAACAGAAATCCGCCGAAAGTGTTGTTGAAAAGTACCGGCAAAATGCACCTGCCAAAATTTTGTATACAGTAGAAAACTCAACAGGTCTTTCAAACGTCAGAAATAAAGCACTTAATAAAGCAATAGAGCTTGGTGCTACACATATTGCATTTATTGATGATGATGAAACTGCCACCCCCGAATGGCTCATCCGGCATATAAATTTTTATAACAATCAAAAAGATATCTTTGTAAGCAGCGGGCCTACTTTTGTCAAATTTGATAAAAAATACCCGGCTCATATTGAGAATAACGATGTATTTAAAAAACCGACAACAAAAAAATTCGGACAAATCCGAAAGACCTGTGCAAGCGGGAATGTATTTTTCCCTCTTAATATAGTAAAAGAAAACAATTTATATTTTTCAGAAAAATTCAATTTTTCAGGCGGCGAAGATTTCGATTTTTTTAAAAGAGTAAGCGAAAACGGATATGCAATCGGCTGGAATCCTGACGCCATCAATTACGAAATAGCAGGAGCGGAACGTGCAAACATAAAATGGATTCTTGCAAGAAAATACTTTAACGGCTTTGCGGTTTCACAATTAAAATTCAACGGCAAAAAATTCGGGATTAAAAAAATTTTTTATATCACCGAAAAAACTTTAACGGTTTTTATAAACATTTTTATGTCAATATTTTCAATTTTGTTTGGTCTGACCTGCTTTTTTAACGTCTGCGGTTTAACTGCTAAAAATCTTGGAAAACTTTTGGGAACATTAACTAATGCAACACTAAATTATTATACGGAAAGGAAACCTGTAAATGTCTAAAATTTCTGTAATTATTCCTGTTTATAATGTTGACAAATATCTTGAAAAGTGTTTAAAAACTGTTACCGAACAAACATTTAAAGATATAGAAATAATATGCGTCAATGACGGTTCTACCGATAACTCTGCCGCTATCCTTGAAAAATATGCAAAATCGGACAGCAGAATAAAAGTTATAAACAAACAAAACGGTGGATTATCTTCTGCCTGGAATACCGGACTAAATAATGTTACTTCAGAATATGTCACCTTTGTTGACGGTGATGACTATATTGAACCGGATATGCTGGAACTTGCATATAGTGCAATGATAAACAATGATACTGACTATGTTTGCTGGGGGGCAAATATTATTGCAACATCAGACATTCTTAACATTAAAAGTCAAAAAAAATACCACAAAATCAGATACTGCGGACTACAGAAAGTTGACAACAATTTAATAAGAAAAACTGTTGTAACGGTTTGGAGCAAACTTTATAAAACTTCTATTATAAAATCAAACGAAATATATTTCCCGACAAAATCCGGACACGATGATAACGCATTCTGGCTGATGTATGCACCTTATACAAAAAACGGATATTATATCCCTAAATATTTATACAATTATATTCAGCGGAAGAATTCTATTATGGATTTAAGACGGAAAGAAAGTACGGAAAAAATCTTTGACAATATACAACTCATCCCACCGCTTATAAACTACTATAATACACATAACCTCACAGAAAAACATTATGATTTATTGATTACTAACATAAAAAAACTATTCCTAAATGATTTTAAGTTTAAGAAAGGCAAATATAAAAAAGAGGTTCTGGAAAAATGCTCAAAGGATTTAAACAGTATAAAATTGAATGAGCTTTACAAATCCGAATTTATAAATGCAATAAGAAAACAAGATATAAAATATTTGGAAAATAGTTACACCTGTAAACCGGCAGAAAAGCTGTTTTCAATAAAAAATCAATCTGAATATATTGCTATTTGTATTTTTGGCTTAAAAATAACGATAAAACACAAACCTAAAATATACAGGGAAACAATTTCAACAAATGAAAAAATTTTAAATCTTGAAATCAATCAAATTCTCGACTCAGGACTTTTTGACAGTGAATATTACATAAAAACAAATCCTGAACTAAAATTAAAAAAACGGGAGGCTGCAAAACATTATCTTACAAAAGGCTGGAAAACAGGAAAAAATCCTTGTGCTGAATTTGACGGAACAAACTATATTAAACGCTATAAAAAAATAAAATATAACCCGCTTTTGTATTTCTTAAACGAAGGACGGTACGATTACAAAGATGCTTTTTTATATAACAAATACAGATATGACAAAAATTCAATAAAAAACTATCTGGAGTATAAAAAAACAAGAACCTCAGATAAAGTCGTTTATACATGTATTACAAATGATTATGATGATTTGAAAGAAATTGAAGGCTACACATACATAAATTCTGACTGGGATTACGTATGTTTTACGGACAATGAAGAATTGATAAAACAAAAACAAACAGGTATCTGGGAAATACGCCCGCTTAAATTCAACGGGCTTGATAACACCAGAAACAGCCGCTGGCATAAAATTAATCCGCATATAGTGCTGCCTGAATATCAACAGAGCCTGTTTATTGATGCGAATATTAATATTCTGACCGCTAAAATTTTCAAAATAATAGAACAAAATACTAAAGATTTGATGCTTGCAGAACACGCAAACACAATTTGCCTCTATAAAGAGTTTGAATGGATTTTCCGTGCCAATATTGACAAACCGGAAATAATGAATTCATACTATAATTTAATTAAAACAGAAGGATTTCCTCAAAATTACGGGCTGCCTGAAAACAATATAATTTACAGAAAACACAATAAAGCGGAAATTATCTCAATTATGAATGACTGGTGGTATATGCTGGAACATTATTCACGCAGAGATCAGCTTTCGCTCCCTTATGTATTGTGGAAACATAATATAAAATGTGAAAATGTAATATGTTTCCCGAATACAAGAATTGATTATAAAAACTTCTGTACATTTGTACATAAAGGCAGACGCTGACATTTAATCAATAAGAATAAAAGACGGATATTCAGCCCCGGGCGGATATTTGCCATAAGCATCTTTTAAGCCGTTCAACAGAATTTCGTTAATTTTTAATGGTTTTCCGTCAATGATTACATCAGATTTTTCAGCCTGTTTCAGAGTTTCAAACCCTTGACCGCCTTCTGCTATAAATGAATCAATAACGCATTTATACTTTGTTGAATTATCAACAGGATTTCCGTTTTTGTCAAGCAGAGGTTTTCCGTCAATAAAAATACGTCTTATTTCAAATTCACGTTTTCCTAAATTATCCCATCCTTCTATTCTTATATTATTTGAACATTGCAAAAATCTCGGATTGCTGTATCCGTAGCCGTGAGTTTGCAGGGCATGAGCAAAGACATCTTTTATTTCCTGAGCGGAAAGATTTACTGTTTTTACCGGCGTATCAGCAGTCATAGTCTTTTTAAACAAATAATTTGTAATATACGTATTAGGTCTATACATCATCGGTTTCATAAGAAATCCGGTTGAAATAAATGCAGCATCGGCATTTGCAGATTCCCGCATTTTATCTGCAGTAAAACTTCCGAGTGCACATGGTTTTGAATAAAATTTCGTAAGATTTAAAGTTGAAGGAACGATATTATCCAGCAAGCCGGACTCTTTTTCATAAGCTTCTATATCTTTTGCAAACAATTCATCCGGCATCGGATTTTTGCTCTGTCTTATCTCCTGAGCATTTTGAAGTTTTGGAGATACTGAGCTTATAATATCAAACTTATACATAGCATCACTAAAGGATTGTGGATAATAAATATTTAAATTTTTATCGGGAGGCACATAATCATGATCATGCCCGCCGATTACTAAATCAACATTTATACCGTCTTGTTTTACAGATCTGACAATTTCCTGACTGGAGGGCATATAATCATGGTTCAGGATAATAACATTATCAGGATTTTCTTTTCTTATTGCTTCATTTATTTCTGCCAGAACCTCTTTTTGTTTTTTAGGAAATATACCGTAACTTTTAGTATTTATATTATCAATACAAAAACCTGTCACAAAATTTCTGTCCCCGTCACGTTCTATTATTGTATAAGGTTTCAGCCAGTCCGGACGCTTGCCTGACGCTTCAAATATATTTGCACAAACAGTATGAATACCTTTTGCGGCAAAATTTTTCACGGTTTCAATTAAATAGTCCAAACCTTCTTTATTAAATCCAA
>JADIND010000150.1 GCA_017694215.1 Candidatus Scatousia excrementipullorum
AACGGTTAATGTTTCAGAATGACATGAGGAAAATCCCCCTTCCATTTCCCCCTTTATAAAAGGGGGCAAGGGCTCTGCCTCACTTTTTATGTTCGCCCCCTCTCCCTAACCCTCTCCCGTAGGGCGAGGGAATATAATGCCTCCCTTCGTAAGGGAGGTGGCACGAAGTGCCGGAGGGTTTTTCGACACTCCGCAATCACACAGCCGACGCAACATGTCATCCTGAAAGTGTAGAAAAATTAGTTGAGCCTTTTCAGGCGAAACTCTATTTTTCAAGCTGTTCAGGATCTTGCCGCCGGTATAGAATAAGAGATTCTGAACAGTGACAATTTCCGTAAGTTGCTACGGTTAACGTTTTAGTCATTACAAAAACAACCGGCAATGATAAATTTACTCACAGCAGGTACCTGTATATTTCTCAGAAGTACTCTTATTATCCCAGTAAATTTTCTAGAATTTTAGCATCATCAGCAGCCTTTTGAGTCTGTCTGAATGACGCTTTACGCATATAAGTTCTGAGAGCTTCACGGATTAGTTCACTGCGTGTTCTCTGTTCATTCTCTGCGAGACCGTCAACTTTATTTAAAAATTCATCGGGCATTGTAACTAAGATTTTTGCCATTTCCTAACCCTCCATGTTGACAGTATAACATATATTTTAGTATTTCGCAACTCTGCCCGAAAAGATTAGTTTAGGTGAGTAATGGACAAATTTCAACCATTTGAACTATTATGTCTGTGTTAATAAAATGAAAGGAGTGCAATATGGATGACAACAGAGATTGTTTTATGTGCCATCATCCGGTTTTGAAGCTTATTTTAATTTCTTTACTGGTATTTTTCGGAGCATTTGCCGCATTTTATGTGGTTACCGACTGGCATTACAAAAGAATGCTCGACCCTGCAGTTCAGATGAGAAAAGTTGAAAAAATGATGATGCATGACCAGCGTCAAATGGACAAAATGATAAACCGCCAGTTTAAAAAAGACGCAGCAATGGAAAGAGGGATTAAACACTTTGTCAGAGTAGAACAAACACCGGAAAATTATAAAATAATTATTGACCTGAAACCTTTTGACGATAACGAAAAAAATGTTGAAGTCACAACTTCCGGCAATTCTCTGACAATCAATGCAGCAGGCGAACGTGAAAAACACGGACATAATGAAATTATAAAACTTTCACAAACTTTCTCATTTGACGATGATGTAGATTTGTCTAAAATTAATAAAATCAGAGAGGGAAATGAATATATTATTGTTGTACCGATTGAGTAGTATTGTTTAACAGGTTGAAAGATATCCGATACATTGTCGGATATCTTTTTGTATATAAAATTTTTTATTTATGATAGAGTTGCATTATGAAAAGAATTTTGATTGTTGACGATTCTCCTAAATGGGTTCAATATCATAAAACAGCAATTTTGATGAAATTTCAGGACAAGGTGTATATTGAATGTGCAAATAGTGCAAAAGAAGGTGTGGATAAACTTATGGCATCACTGGACAAACCTTTTGACGTAATTTTGACAGATATGCAGATGGAACCTGATTTTCTGCCGCTCTATGCCGGAGAATGGTTTATCAAACAAATCCGACTTTTCAAAGAATACAGAAACACAAAGATAGTAACAATTTCTGCGGCGTCCAATCTTTCAGCCATTGCTGGGAAATATAACGTTGATTATATTCCGAAATACAGCTGCAAAGAAGAAAACGCTTACGATAAGATAGGAGAAATATGATTAAAAAATTACTGGTAAAACTTTTATCCGTACTCGTACTGCTCTGCGGAGTATCTTTTGCTTCAGCAATAGATTACGGTGAACCGTCTGACGACACACAGATTGCTGCAAGTCATATTCTGGTAAAAACTGCGGCAGAAGCAATGGAAATAAAAAAACAGCTCGATAACGGCGGAAGTTTTGAATACTATGCAAAATTGTATTCACTTTGTCCGTCAGGCCGCAATGGCGGAGCTTTAGGATACTTCAGCCACGGACAGATGGTTCCGGAATTTGAAAAAAAAGCATTCTCTCTTAATGTGGGAGAAGTTTCGGAACCTGTACATACCCAGTTTGGCTGGCATTTGATTAAAGTTACTGACAAAAAATAATGAAAAAAGCCGGAATTAAAATTCCGGCTTTTTTGTTTTTATTAATTTTCAAACATTGTAAATGTTTTGGTGACATTCTGTGTAAGCATATTCTTGACTGAATCGTATTCCGTTGTAAGAGTTGAAATTTCCATATCAAGATTTTTCATATCCAGTTCAAGTTCTTCTTCTTTGTAATTAATACGGCTCTTGAGCTGTGTATATTCGCTTTCTGCCTGAGTAACGGCATCCTCATCAGTTACCTCCATCAGGTAAGGGTTATTGTTGAACCTTTGCTGATAATAGAATCCGTCTTCTTCATTCAGTGTGGTTACAAATACCTGACCGTTTTTCAGAGCATTTTGCAGATAATCTTCATCATCAATGTATCCGTTTTCATACCAGCCGTTTCTGCATATTGTGTTGAACAGGATACTGTAGTATTCTGCGTTGTACATTTCTTCCGCAATATGTTTATCTTCATCAAGAAGGTCAACCGGATAGAGATAACCCTGATCATCAGTTACATAGAAGGAATCTATAGCTGAATCTGTTAAATAATAAGGAACCTCGTTATTATTATACGGCTGGAACCCGTTTTGTGCAGAGGCATATAAAGTCAAGAATGATTCTGCCAATCTGCTGATACTGATTGCACGGGTATTTGCGTTGTTTAATTTTGAAGAATTCTTATAAACCCAACAGTTATAATCATTAGAACCATCGATACAAGCCTGATACGTATCTGAAACGTAGTTTGCATTACCTAAATCCTGTGAACGGCTCAAGAAGCCGAGGACTTCCAGAATTGCATAGTTAAAGGCCTGTACTTCCGCATCGGAATTGTCAATATTCAATATATTTTTAAACCCTAAAACAATGCCGTTTACCGCATCGAGAACCGCCCTGTCATCATCGTCAACTTTTTTTCCATTATAGTAATATACGCTTGTTCCGCCTTCATTTTTGCGTTCAATACCTATAAGGTCAATCAAATCTGCCTTGCCGTCAAGAATTGTTGATGCATTCAGGAAGGAATCCGTATTACCGAGAATTTCTTTCCAGAATCTGGTCGGATCATCATGCTTACTTTTCTTGGTAAATGCAAGGGTAATATCCTGAGTCAAAAGGTCAGAGAGGGTATAGCTGACAGAATCTTCTTTATTTGAAACTCTTGTACCGTTAATACTCAAATAATTACTGTCTTTTGAAAAATTCAAATATTCCGAAAATTCAACAGGGTAAATTCCCAGATCTTCAACCTTAGTATGTTCTTTATTGTAGTTATAGTAATGGTCTTCAGCAACATTAGAGTTAGCTTTCGGAATATATGTCGTTAATTCATAATCTTCAGAGAACTGGTAAATACCCGGACTAACCTGCAATAGTTGATAGCCTGAATCTTCGACTCTTAAATCAATATAGTTAATCAAGTTGCCTAAATTCATATCAGCAGTCTGGGTTTTGTCCATCAAAGCCCCGCCTAGACCGGCATATCTCTGATAACCGTAAGTTCTGGTACCTTTAGCTGCAGTTTCAGACATACCGCCTGTTGCAACCATGGCTTCTATGAATTTTCTAAACATCAAATCATCATTAGCACCCGTACCTTGTTCCGGAATACCGGCGAGTTTTGCTGCCTGAGCCATTTTGGCATTCAAAGCAATTCTGCCGTCGGATCTTGAAATCATAAACGGTGTATAGTTGTTTACTTCCGATGAATACATTATTAAATCATAAGAAAGGTCAAAATTAACAGTACCGGAACCGTCAGGATCCCATACAATTTTTGTTGTATTCAAAGCACTCTGATAATCCTGAGTTGCCTGCTCAAGTTCACGCGTAAGCGAAAGTTTCTGTTGAGCCAGTTGCATGGACTCATATTCACATCTCGCTTTTCTGGATGTTATGGCTAAAAATCTTGCTTGTGTTGCAGCCAATCCCATATTTTACGTGATTTCCTTTCTTATCTTAGTAACATGTTATAGTCCTATCATTCATGTTTACGGCTGTTTCGCATTTAATCTTTAATATTTATGTATATTTTGTTAACAAATATTTACATATTATTTTTTATAATACAGTCATAAATTTTGTCGATTTTATCTTTCATTTCGCAGAATTGGTCTTTTAAATCATGAAAACTGTGTATAGAAACGAATTTTTCTTCGACGTCTTCAATAATTTCGCGGTGTTTCTTCTCCAGTTGTTCCGGGGTTACAAAGATTCTGTACTGAATAAAAAAGATTATTGCAGCTATTAATATAGGTGAATATTGCAAAAATTGTTCCATAATAAGACCTTGTTTAAATCATAAATAATTAAAGTTTTTGTTGTCTGTTCTTTCTCTTCGCATTGCAAAGCCAAATTGATGACGTGAAAATTTTCTGTCATCCTGAAAGCGTAGAAAAATTAGTTGAGCCTTTTTAGTAATGTAGGTTTTGGTAATCTCTGATTACCGAAACATTTTTGTTGTGGTAAATTAAAATTTACCACAACCTACAGACTCACCCCAGCCCTCACCTGCAAGGGGCGAGAGAATATTATGCCTCCCTCGTAAGGGAGGTGGCACGAAGTGCCGGAGGGTTTTCCGACACTCCGCAATCGTACAGCAGCAGCGGTTAATGTTTCAGAATGACATGAAAAAATCCCCATTCTATTCCTCCTTTATAAAAATGGGGCGAGGGAATACTTTGCATCATTGCCTGCTTGAGCCACATTCGTATTACCGCGACAGTAATGCGTAAATTTCAATGTCCTGCAGCTTTCCGCAGCAGCAGGTTTCTGATTTCAGATAACCCTCTTTTTTAAACCCGAGTTTCTTTAAAAGAGTTTTAACCCTGAAATTCTGCGGATAAATTTGTGCCTTTAGCTTTACCAGTCCGAGAGTTTCAAAACAGATTTTTAAAAACTTTCTGCCGGTTTTGTATGTAAATCCGCCCCAGAATTCTTTAAAAAAACACGCACTGACCTCCGCCGAATGCAGCGTGTTTGAATCCCCGCTAATCTTATCCAGATAAACAAAACCAGCAGGCCTCATTGTGTTAGACTCAAATACAACCCAGAAATACGGCAAAAGTCTTTCCGTGTTCTCAATAAAATATCCGAATAAACTCCTACCGTCCACCGCAAAATCATCATCAAGATATTTTGAATACCTTAAATAGAGAAAAAATAATTTTG
>JADIND010000151.1 GCA_017694215.1 Candidatus Scatousia excrementipullorum
TCTTCATCATATCCTTTTTTAATCAATACTTGTTTTGCAAGCCTGATTGCCGTATTGTACCCGAATTTATTCTGATGAAGTAAAAGAGCAAGCAGAACTTTTTTCATATTGTCATCTAAAATGCTGTTATACTCACCCTGCTTTGTTATTTTGTATTGAGGGATTAGAGATTCAGCGTTGCCGGTTTTCTTGTAGGCTTGTATGTATCTCCTTAATGTTCCGATTGAAATACTTCCAAGGAATTCGTATGCTTTTGGTAAATACAAACCTGAATTGTACAGGTCTAAAAATTCAGCATCAGCTTGTTTTATTGTTGGATATTTGTTTCTGTGTTCAAGTGCGGCTTTAACAATATTCATTCTGTGATTTGCCGTTTGTCTTGCTTTATCTGTAATAACGGGCGGTTTGTAATTTAATGGAACAATTGCCGTTGATTTGGTTTCGCATTCCCGAAGTTTTTGCTGTAATTCAGGCTCTAAACTCGAAAACAATATTTCGTATGACATTCCGCCATTTACTTTGACTTCTCTTGAAATATATTTGCTTTCAGGTTTGTTGATTTCCATTCGGATTGAACGAGTGCTTTTCAAACCCTTAGCCTGTGCGATTTCTTTAATAGGGATGAACGAGTTAAAAGCGGTGCTTGCACCAGCTTTTTCAACGAGTGAGGAGCTAGAAGCTTTGCTTATATTTATATATTCATTCATGGTACACACACATTAACTCTGAAGATGAAGAATTGGAACATCACTTCCGATCATTGTGTCGGTTTCGTATCAATTAAAAATTTGAACAGAACAGCAGAATTTTCAAAAACCTCAAAAGACTCACTTGCCCGCAATAATCATACCATTTGAACCAAGCCTTAATCACCCTAAAACACAGGCACAAAGAGGATTAAAATCCTTTTGCCCGAAATAATCACACCATCTGCACCGAGTAGAAAAAGAGTAAAAAGAGTAATTACGGTTCACATGGTTTGATTATTTCCCGCCCCTGAAATCCGCTACACAAGCCAATTACCCAAAATAATCGCACCATCTGCCCTACGCAAAACACTCTCTTCAATACAAGATGCATAAAATGTTAAACAAAATAAAAAAGTGTTTCTATCTGGTAGAAACACTTTTTTCAAACCTTACGCGTGGAGGGATTCGAACCCCCGACCTTTTGGTTCGTAGCCAAACGCTCTATCCAACTGAGCTACACACGCTTATTAGGGGTTTGTACCTGTTAGGTTCTATTCTATACTAGCAAGAAAATATTTATTTTCAAGTGTCATTTCTTAATAATTCTTAAATTTTTAGCAAATTTTTTATTTTGACGGTTTAAAATTTTATACACAACTTTTGGAGTACGTATGATTAATAAGATTTTACCGCTGTCTTTTGATAAAAAGCCTATTCATCAGAACTCAATACAAAAAACTGACCCTGCAATACATATTCAATATAAGCCGGATGTGTTTTTGAAGAATATGGCTTTAATGTCACTAAACAGATTGCCTAATATTTCTTTTACGGGCAAAAGTTATGAAAAAACTCTTGAGGAAAACTATTTTAAACTTCCGCAGGGTGCCTCGCCTGACATTTTTCAAAAAGCCAGTGCCGCTAATTTATATGCAGGAAATGATGTTCTTGTGACAGCTCCTACCGGAACCGGAAAAACCGCTATTGCTCTTTATGTAATTACTAAAAATCTTGAGGAAGGTAAAAAGACTTTTTATACAACTCCGTTAAAAGCACTAAGTAACGAAAAATTCAGGAATTTTCAAAAAATTTACGGAGAAGAAAATGTCGGGCTTATCACCGGAGATACAAAGATTAATAAAGATGCTCCGATAGTAATTATGACAACTGAAGTTTACAGAAATATGATTTTCGGAGAACGTTTTAATGAACATAATCCGATTTTAGACAATTTAAAAACGGTTGTTTTTGATGAGCTTCATTATCTTGGAGATTTGGATAGAGGCGGTGTCTGGGAGCAATCAATAATTCTTTCAAATCCAAAAACACAATTATTATCACTTTCTGCAACTGTCGGGAACAACGAAGATGTTGCACGTTGGATGGCAAAATCCAGAGGTTTAGGTTTTTCAAGACCTTCTTCTGCTGCTTTGAGGCCTGAATCATCAAATTCAACATTTAGCCATCCTATGCAAAATATTTCGGGAAATACTGTTACGCTGATTAATGTTCCGTCTAAGTTCAGGCATGTGCCTTTGGAATTTGAAAATGTTCTGATGAGCGGAAGTAAAAAACAGATTTCGAAACCTAAAAAAGATAAACATGGCAATGAAATTCAGGACAGAAGAATTCCTGTACCGCAGAATGAAGATTATCAAAGAATGGTCACTATGCTTAAGAAAAATGACCGACTTCCTGCAATATTTTTTGTATTTAACAAAAAAGGAAGCAAGGCTATTCTTGAACATCTGGCAAAATTCGGTGAAAAACTCAATAGTGACAGTGAAGTTGAGCAGATTAAAGAAACTATTGAGCGGTATAAATCCGAAGGGAAATATCTTGGCGAAACATTAAATATGAAAGCCCTCTATAAAGGTTATGCAATTCATAACGCAGGGCTTTTGCCGACTCAGAAGGAATTGATTGAAGAACTTTTCCAGAGAAAGTTAGTTAAAGTTGCAATAGCAACGGAAACACTCTCTGCAGGGATAAATATGCCTGCCAGAACAACTGTTATAAGTTCTTATATGAAACCAACCTCAGATCCTGATGCTGTTGGCGGAAGACGTGAGCTTACACCGAATGAGTTTCATCAGATGGCAGGTCGTGCCGGAAGACGCGGTATTGATAAAATTGGCTATTGCTACACCATGAGTATGGATTCTAACCAGAAGGCAGAGTTTGATTACCTTATAAATTCCGAACCTAATGAATTGAAAAGTGCATTCAATCCTGATTATTCTTTTGTTGCAGGGTATTATGATTCTTGTAAAACCGATGATTTTATAAAAGAAATTGCCGATAAATCCTTTTATACATATGACAGGAATGGTGATATTTCAGCAAAGAAAAGTAAAGAATTTTTGAAAAACTTCGGTACAAAACGGAAAGTTTTAAGAAAATTTGATTATTTGGATTCTGCTCACAATTTGTCCACTAAAGGAAAACTCCTTGCAAAGCTAAACGGGTACGAACAGATTCCTGTTATAGAAGCCGTTGTTACTCAAAAATTCGGTGGGATGAGTCCGGTTGAACTTGCTGCGGCTGTTGGTACTATGGCTAATATTCAAATAAAATATAAACCGAAAAATCCTGTAGGTGACATTAAAGAGAAACCTAAATTTACGCATCCGAATGTTATAATAGATTATTTTGTAACTATGCAGGAAAATGTTTTGAAAAAATACAATGATGATATGGCAAAGATTGATGAAGATTTCAGAGAAGTCGAAATTGATACCAGAGCAACAAACCATATTTATGACTGGGCAGCTTTGAATAATGAAAATCCGGATTCAACAGGAAATTGGGCGAAACTAATTGAAAATTCAAAAGCAAATCCTATCCGCGATGAAGGTACTTTATTTAAGGAAATTACAATGACTGCGGATTTACTTAAGCAGATTATGGAAATTTCTGAAGAAGGACTTTATCTTGCTGAAAATAAACTTGAGGCAAGATATTATTCAGAATTGAAAGAAACGGCTAAGGAAGCAGTTAAACTAATTGCGAGAGAACCCGTAACAGCTTAATGTTTCTTCATAAACCTCTGTAAACTTCTTAAAATACACGTTAAAATATTTATAGGCATTATATTGTTACGGGAGTTTAGAGAATGAAGAAGTTTGCATGTTTATGGCTTTATATTGTTGCAATAGTAGCCTCGTTGGGCGGATTGTTATCAGGTTATGATACGGGTGTAATATCCGGAGCCTTACTTTTTATTAATGAATCGTGGAATTTGTCTGATTCAATGCAGGGCATACTTGTAAGTTCCGTTTTAATTGGTGCGGTTATAGGTGCAGCTACAAACGGAATTCTTGCAGATATTTTCGGACGTAAAAAAATTATTATGGCCACAGCAATTATTTTTATAGTTGGTTCTATTCTATGCGGTTTGGCCCCGAATATTTATGTGTTGATTTTATCGAGAATTTTAGTCGGATTAGCAGTTGGTATTGTTAATTTTGTTGTTCCTTTGTATTTGTCTGAAGTTTCACCGAAAGCTTTGAGGGGAACCTTGGTATCACTTTATCAATGGGCGATTACAGCAGGTATATTATTTTCTTATTTTATAAACGCGGCATTTGCAGAGGCGGTATATAGCTGGCGTTGGATGCTGCTGGCAGGCGTTCTGCCTGGTACGGTGCTGTTAATAGGTATGTGTTTTATGGGGGATACCCCACGATGGCTTGTAAGTAAAAACAGAGATGATGAAGCCAAAAAGGTATTCAAGAAAATTGAACCTGATGCTGATGTGGAAATGGAAATTCAGCACATAAAGGAGACTATTAATGCAGAAAGCGGTGAATCTAATAAGAAATTCAGATTTAGAAAATGGATGATAATGCCGTTTGTTGTCGGAATTGGTATAATGTTTGCTCAGATTTGCACCGGTATAAACACGATTATTTATTATGCCCCGACTATATTTAAAAACGCAGGTTTTGATTCTAATTTAAATGCAATATATGCAACAACAGGTATTGGTGTTGTAAATTTCTTAATGACGATAGTTGCAATATATTTTACTGACAGATTGGGCAGAAAACCTTTGTTATATTTTGGTTTGACAGGTGTAATGCTTAGTTTGCTTGCACTGGGCAGTGCTTTCGCTTTTGAATCACTCCTCGGTGATAATTTAAAATGGGTTGCTGTCGGCAGTCTTGTAACATATATCATTTGTTTTGCAATGAGTTTGGGGCCTATCGGATGGATTATTGTATCAGAAGTTTTTCCTCTGAAAATTCGAGGGATTGCAATGAGTATTTGTACGGTTGCCAACTTTGCATTTAACTTTTTTGTCGTTGGAAGTTTTCCGGTACTTATGCACAGAGTCGGAGGTGCCGTAACTTTCTGGGGTTTTGCAGTTGTTTCATTCCTGTGTATAGTATTTGTTTACTTCTTTGTTCCGGAGACCAAGGGTATTTCGCTGGAGCAGATAGAATCGAACTGGTTAAAAGGCGTTAAGCCAAGAAATTTTGGGAAAGAGGTGTCTGAGTAAGTTAGTTAAACTAGACCTTCCTTTAAAGCTTTTACTGCAGCCTGCGTTCTGTCATCTACAACAAGTTTTTGTATAATATTACAGACGTGGGCTTTTGCTGTGTGTTCGGAGATTGTAAGCTCCTGTGCGATTTCATTATTGGATTTACCGTCAACAACAAGTTTTAGAACTTCGTATTCCCTTTGCGTAAGGTTTGCATGTTGTTCTTTGAACATAGCTCTGGACATTTGACGCGGCGGAACTACTCCGCAATTTTTCTCTCTCAATATCGGGACAGCCTGCGGATCCAGCCACATCGCTCCTTCCTTTACAGTTCTTATAATCATTTTTAATATTTCTATGTTAATATCTTTCATAACATAAGCACACGCACCGGCATGAAGAGAATCAATGACTTCCTGTTCTGACAAATGCGATGTAAGTATTATAATTTTGGCACTGCTGCTGTTTTCAATAATTCTTTTTGTGGCTTCAATTCCGCTTATATCAGGAAGTCCTATGTCCATTAGCACAACATCAGGATGTGAAATTTTATAATTTTCAATAGCTTCTTTCCCGCTCTGGGCTTCTGAAATTACTTCTAATTCTTTGTGCTCTTCAAACAATGATTTGAGTCCGACTCTCATAAGCTTATGATCTTCAACTAAAAGTATTCTGATAGGTGTTATAGACATAATTCTCTCCCTGTTTCAATATGGTTTTCCTATCATATATATAACCCTGCGGATTCGCTTTTTAATCACACATATAAAATTTAATTCTGCTAATATTACTCTTTTATGAATTTGGATTAAAAAGTTAATTGAGAGGATAAGAATTTTTTATAACCTCTTTTTCTTTTGCCGGTTTGACCTGCAATGACGGAGAGATTTTAGGCAGGGTTCAAATTCAGAATAATATTCTTAACAAAAATTTTATCTTTTAACAGTAGTATTTTTTTTATTTTGGTTTATCATGTACTTTGATAGGGTTACGTGAAAGGTAATTTAAAAAAGGTTTTATTATGAAATATTCAAGATATTCAACCATTATTGTAGGAAGCGGTATTGCAGGATTATATGCAGCTTTGAAAATTGAGCAGCAAGCAAACCTTCCTGACGGTATTTTGCTTTTGACAAAATCTAAACTTGGAGAAAGTAATTCCCGTTATGCTCAGGGCGGTATGGTTGCAGTTTTGAAAGAAAATAAAGCAGATTCTACTGCCTCTCATATTAGTGATACTATTAAAGCCGGAGCGGGACTTAGTGATTTTAATACGGTAAAATTTATTTCAGAGCATTCTGATACGGTAGTGAAGGATTTACTAAAGTTTGGCGTTGAATTTGACCGTGATGAAAATAATAATTTATGCTTTACAAGAGAAGCTGCTCACAGTGTAAGAAGAATCCTTCATTCAGGCGGAGATGCTACCGGTAAAATGATTGAAAAAGCACTGTGTGAAAAAGTTAAAGAAAATTCTAATATTGATATTTATGAAGAGGGCACGGCAGTTGAACTTCTTGTCAACGGAAAATCCGAATGCAAGGGTATTCTTGTATTTAATAATTTTACGCATGAATATGAGGCGGTTTATTCACCTGTTGTTATTCTTGCAACCGGCGGTATCGGTCAGTTATATAAATATACAACCAATCCTGCAGGTGCAACCGGTGACGGGCTGGCACTTGCTTATAACGCAGGAGCTGTTATGCAGGATATGGAATTTGTACAGTTCCATCCGACTGCTCTGGCTTTTGATGACGATGTAAACAGATTCTTAATTTCTGAAGCCGTCAGAGGCGAAGGTGCTAAGCTCGTTGATGCTGACGGAATTGAATTTATGCATAAGTATGACGAACGCAAAGAACTTGCCCCGCGAGATATTGTTACCCGTGCGAATTTTAATGAAATGCAGGAACATCATCTGGATAATGTTTATCTTAATGCTACATGTATTGATAAAGATTTGTTGATGAAGCGGTTCCCGAATATTGCGAATAAATGTCTTGAACACGGAATTGATATTTCAAAAGACTTTATCCCTGTAGCTCCTGCTGCTCACTACTTTATGGGCGGAATAAAAACTAATGTGGAAGGTGAAACTACCATAAAAGGTCTTTATGCTATCGGAGAAGTTTCATCAACAGGACTCCACGGCGGAAACAGACTGGCGAGCAATTCACTTTTGGAATGTGTTGTTTGTGCTTATGAAGTTGCGGATTTTCTTAAATCAAAAGACCTTGTTTCTCCAAAACAGATTGACGGCGAAATTAAATCAGTTATTGACAGATACGCAGGAGATGATTTTGAACCGAAGCCTGTTGATGTTGCTGAATTAAAAGCTGAATTGAAAGAAATTATGTGGAATTACTGCGGTATTTTACGCAGTGAAAAATCTTTGATGACCGCTATTGAAAAACTTGAAGTTTTAAAACAGAAATTCCCTAGAGAAGATAAATGCTTGAGTAAAGAAGAATATGAGTTTAAAAATATGCTTACAGTTGCCAAGATGATTGTAATATCAGCACTGAATCGAAAAGAATCACGGGGAGCCCATTACAGATTGGATTATTTGAATACTAATGAAGATTGTGTTCACAGCCATATTTCAAAAAAAGAAGGAGAACCTGAATTTGTTAAGTAATTTCTATATTGAAAAACATGTAAAAGATGCCCTGCAGGAAGATATAGGTTTCGGTGATATTACAACGGAAAATCTTGCCGGCGACGATGTTTATTTAACCGCGGAATTTAATACAAGAAGTGACGGCGTGCTTTGCGGATGTGAGGTATTTAAAACTGTTTTTAAAATTCTTTCTGATGATATAGAAATTAAATTTTATTTTAAAGACGGAGATATTATAAAAAAAGGCGACAAAATTGCGGATTTAAAAGGTTCTGCAAAATATCTGCTTATGGGTGAAAGGGTAGCTCTGAATTACGCTCAGAGAATGAGCGGGATTGCTACAGAAACAAAAAAATATCAGGATGCAATAGGGAATTATTCTGCCAAAATTGTTGATACCAGAAAAACTACCCCGAATTTCAGAGCTTTTGAGAAATACGCTGTTTTCACAGGCGGCGGACATATGCACAGATTCAATCTTTCTGACTGTGCTATGATTAAAGATAATCACATTCGTCTTGCAGGAAGTATTACAAAAGCAGTTAACAAATTGAGAGATAAAATTTCTTTTACTCATAAAATAGAAGTAGAATGTGACACGTTTGAACAGGTTAAGGAAGCCGTTGCTGTCGGTGCGGATATAATAATGCTTGATAATATGGATTTGGAGACTATGAAAAGTGCCTGTGATTATATAAATCACAGAGCTATCGTTGAAGCCAGCGGGAATGTTACGCTTGCAACTGTTAATAATATTGCAGCATGCGGTGTTGATATTATTTCATCAAGTGCCATTGTTGCAAAAGCTCCGACATTGGATCTGGCATTGGATATGTAGTGTATATATAAAGTGTAATAAAAACACTAAATGTTAAGAGGTTTAAGATTTAGTGTTTTCTTTTGTATCTTATATTTTACTTATTTTTATAAAAATAATTGTAAACTTTCTTAAAATTATTAGCAAAAAAAATTTTGCTTTGATTTAAAATAAATGTACAGACAGTTAATTTAATGGTGGGACATGAAAATTAATTCAATATCAAATGATTTTACCCTGAAATCGGGTTATTTAGAGGTCTATAAAGACCCGCATAACTCAAAGGATACGAGTGCGGGTTTGTGCGGAAAAAATAGTAAGGAATATAATGTATCGTTTAACGGCGGCTTACCAATACAAAATGGGGCTGCCGTTAATGCTATTAAGTCAAAAAAGATGAAAGCTCTTGATTGGCTTTTGAAATTTGTAAAAGATCACAATGTTTCAGGCAGTGCATTGATGGCGTTATTCCTGGCAGGTGTTTTAAGACCGCTTACAATTATGGCACTTCCGGGCAAAAAAGATAAGGAAGATAAAATTTATGCTTCCGGTCACTCAATAGCTTCCGGCTTAATCGGTTTCGGTGTTTCAACGGTGTTGACTACTCCTTGGGACAACGGAGTTATGTCGGTTATGCAAAATTATCAAAAGCACTATGATACAGTAATTAAAAATATAAAAGAAGGTACTAATGAAGAACCTGAACCTTTGAAATACAAGTTTAATATATTGAACAAACGATATGAAAAACTTGTGGAAATTGCGAAAGAACAGGGTACAAAAGCAACGGCTCTTGAAAAGAAACTTCTGAAAAAACAAATAGATAATATGGGCTTGATGATGAAAAACATTACAGAATGGGCAATCGCGGTTCCTCGTTCAATTCTTACTATCGCACTTATTCCTCCGATTTTGAAATACGTTTTCGGTGTAGAAAGGAAAAAATCAGAGCCGGTAGCGGCAAAAAACCAGGCAGAACAGGTGGTAAGCAATGTTGAAGACTACAGAAAGATGACAGGTATGCAATCTAATGACTTTTACAGAAGTTTCAGATTTGATCCGAAATGGTTCGGGCAGGCAAAAGGAGGTAACAACTAATGCAAGTTTTAATGAATACAGTATCTCCAAAGTATAACGCTTATAATAATTTCAATAATAATAAACAACAGTTTAACCGGCAGCCGTCATTCGGTGCAAACACCGATGAAGTTGTTATTAAGGTAGTAAAAAAATCTAATTTCCTTAAAAAAACAATAACAGCAATAAAATCTGTTCCGAAAAAACTTACACAGGCATCGGCCTGGCTTGTTCCTAAACTTTTTGATAACAAGTTTATGGATAAGTTGTCTGTAAAATTACAGAACAGCGATAACTTATTCAAGCATTTTCTTGCAATAGGATCTGCTATTACGAGTGGTATGTATATGTATAAAACTCTTCAGAATGATAAATTAGACAAGGACAGAAAAAATACGCTTGCAGTGAATCAGTTCTTAACGTTTGTTTTATCAACAGCAGGAGCTTATGCTCTTGACGGTTCCATAAATGACTGGTGGCAGAAAATGACTGCAAAATATGCAGCAGCATCTCTGGAAGATAAAACAATTCTTACTGATTTTGTAAAAGAGTTCAAAGAAGCAAAAGAAGAAAATAAGAAAATTAAAGCATTTAATAAAACAGCAGCTGCCGCAGATAAAAAAGATTTGAAATCTGTAAGGGCTGATGCTTTCATAAAAGAACGTCTCGGGAACTATCTTGTTGATGCTGCCGACAGAAAGGCTTTTATGGATAGGATTAAAGGTATGAGTTTCTTGAAATCAATGTTAGTATTTGCACTTGTTTACAGATACATTGTACCGGTTGCAGTTACAAAACCTGCAAACATCCTTTGTGAAAAATATCTTGCTCATAAGAAAAATGAAGAAAAAAACGATGACTAATTTGTCAAGGCCAAAATAAATATAGACAAATCGGGTTCAGTATTAATTACCGAACCCGATTTTCAATAAATGTTCAGTTAATTTTAAAAAAGTGTTTTAATCCAGAAGATATAACATAGAACACCCCCAGCCTGAACCGCTTTCACAATCTTGTTTATAATTTCTGGAGGTAATTTGTACAGAGTATTCACTGCCGCTGCATCCGTTAATTGAACCGTTTGAGCCGTAACTTTCGTATAAGAATGTAGGAGTAATTCTGTTATTGTTTACGATAATGTAAAAAATATCTCTTCCTATGACGTTAGGTTTTTTATATCCGTTAACATCAATAAATATCTGGTTTGCACAGATATACTGTAAAAGTGTTCCGTCCGGTAAAAGCATTGCTAACGCACTGTAAGCAGGGTTGCGGAAATAGGGTTTACCCTGTTTATCAAACCATTCGTTCTCCTTATGCCAGTAATATTCTCCGGTACTCGGCCAATCGGTATCGCCTTCCCATCCGCCGATTTCATAAGACATATCGTCGATATTGTCAGGACATATTGTTCCGGATTTTAAAGCATTTAATTCTTTTTGCATTCTGCAAAAATATTTGGGCATTTGTCTCCAGTCTTTATTCGGAGCAGGAGTTTCTCCTTCTTCCAGATAAGCCTTCTGCACTACCTGAGCAATTACGGAATATTGTTTTTTGAATGCAGTTTTAAATTGTTTATCCTGTATATCGTTTAATACAGTCGGTAAGGTCATTGCTGCAACCACACCGATTATGCCAAGAGTTATAAGAACTTCTGATAATGTAAATGCTGCCTTTTTCTTAGTGGGTAAACCCTCCGGCACGTTACTATCTAAATCATTTAAAACCTTAGTAGGAGAGCTTAAATACGGTTGCCCCCCCCCCCTTGGCTGAAAGCCTTGCTCTGTCTGTGTTTTGCATGTATTACTCTCCTGTTATTATCTTTACTTTTTTATTATAAAATGTTTTTTTTAATATTTCAAGCAATCCGTTTTTTATTACATTGAAAATATTTACTCATTAAGTTTTTATAATTTTTTAAATAAAACAGCAAAAAATAAAATTTAGGAGTTTTCTAAACAGTATGCAAGTTACCCCTGTCGTAAATTATAATAATAAATTCAGACCTTCATTCCAAAGTAATTCACGGGTTGTTCGAGATAAGGTCGGGAATCTTTTATATCGAAATACTACTAACTTTTTCCGCAGTGATTTGAATTGGGATGCATTTGTCCGCTTTTTACACAGGAAATATGAAAATGCAAGTAAAGTTAATACTTACTGTTTCGGGTGTTCAGACGGGTCTGAGCCGATGTCATTGTTTATGCTTTTGAAAGAGAAATTCCCGCATGATAATTCAAAATTTTTTCCGATTCAGGCAAAAGATATTGATAATACTATAATATATTGGGCAAAAGGCGAATATTCTTCTTTAGGTATTTATGATTATGAGATGATTAATATGCATACCGGTCAAAAGTTTGACAAGTATTTTAAAATGTCAAAGCAAGCTCTTGGAGAAGACCCTATTCCGGTAAAGAAAATGATGGATTTTAACAGATATATTCAATATTCTGTCGGCAATATCAGTCATGGTATTTCAACTATTCCTTCTGAAAATTCTATTGTAATGTGTCGAAATTTCTGGCCGTATTTACGCTCAAATTCTGACAGATTAATGCTCGTAAAACAACTAGCCGCACAGTTGAGAAATAATTGTACTGTTGTTGTTGGAAATTATGACAGATCTGCCGGAGCACATAAACTCCTTAGAAGTGTTGGCTTTATACCTGTAGATGATATACCTAATGTCTTTGAAAATAGTCCTAAGTCGGTTACTTTATGGTAAACTTGCTAAAAAAATGCATTTGTAGTATATTCTAATCAGTAGTAATAAGTGGAAGATAAAAAGTAAAT
>JADIND010000152.1 GCA_017694215.1 Candidatus Scatousia excrementipullorum
GAAAAAATCAGAAACATTGGTATTGCCGCACACATTGATGCCGGTAAAACCACTACTACAGAGCGTATCTTGTTCTACACCGGTAAAACTCATAAAATCGGCGAAGTTCATGACGGTGCTGCCGTTACTGACTTTATGGAACAGGAACGTGAAAGAGGTATCACAATTCAATCTGCTGCTGTTACTGCAGAATGGAAAGGGCACCAGATTAACATTATCGACACCCCGGGGCACGTTGACTTTACTATTGAAGTTGAACGTTCTTTACGTGTATTGGATGGTGTTATTGCTGTATTTTGTGCTGTAGGCGGCGTTCAGTCACAGTCTGAAACTGTTTGGAGACAGGCTAACAGATACGAAGTTCCGCGTATGGTTTTTGTTAACAAAATGGACAGAACAGGTGCAGACTTCTTCAGAGTTGTTGACCAGATTAAAACAAGACTCGGTGCAAACGCTGTTCCTATTCAGCTTCCGATAGGTGCTGAAGACAAATTTACAGGTCTTATTGACCTTATGACTATGAAAGCCGAAATCTATACAAATGATTTGGGTACTGATATTAAAGAAGAAGCAATTCCTGCAGAACTTGCAGACAAAGCTAAAGAATACCACGATGCAATGGTTGAAGCTATTGCCTCAGAAGACGATACTTTGCTTGAAAAATTCTTTGAAGATCCTGATTCAATTACAGTTGAAGAATTGAGAGCAGGTTTAAGAAAAGCTGTTTGCGAAAACAAAATTGTTCCGGTATGCTGCGGAACAGCTTTCAAAAACAAAGGCGTTCAGCTTCTTCTTGATAACGTTGTTTACTACATGCCGTCACCGGTTGATGTTAAAGCTATTGAAGGGGAACTTGAAGACGGAAGTAAAGTTGAAAGACATTCTTCAGACTCTGAACCGTTCTCAGCTCTTGCTTTCAAAGTTATGACAGACCCTTATGTAGGACGTTTAACTTTCTTGAGAGTTTATTCAGGCGTTATTACTGCCGGTTCATATGTTCTTAATGCAACTAACGGTAAAAAAGAACGTATCGCAAGATTGGTTCGTATGTATGCTGACCAAAGACTTGAAGAACAGGAAGTTTACGCAGGCGATATCTGTGCGGCAGTAGGTTTGAAAGATACTACTACAGGTGATACGTTGTGCGATGAAAAAGCTCCTATCATCTTAGAAAAAATGTCTTTCCCTGAACCGGTTATCTCTGTTGCTATCGAACCGAAAACAAAAGCCGATCAAGATAAAATGGGTATCGCTCTTCAGAAACTTGCTGAAGAAGATCCTTCTTTCCGTGTTAAATCTGACACAGAAACCGGTCAGACAATTATTTCCGGTATGGGTGAACTTCACCTCGATATCATTGTTGACCGTATGCTGAGAGAATTCAAAGTAGAAGCTAACATCGGTAAACCTCAGGTTGCATACCGTGAAACTATCAGAGGTACTGCTGATCAGGATTCTAAATTCATTCGTCAGTCAGGTGGTAAAGGTCAGTACGGACATGTTAAAGTTAAAATTTCACCTGCCGGTGAAAATGAAGGCTTTGTATTTGAAAACAAAATCGTCGGCGGTGCTATTCCTAAAGAATACATTGAACCTGCAAGAAAAGGTATGGAAGAAGCCCTTGAAGGCGGTATCTTAGCAGGATTCCCGATGATTGACGTTAAAGTTGAACTCTATGACGGAAGCTACCACGAAGTCGACTCTTCTGAAATGGCATTCAAAATCGCAGGTTCTATGGCTATTAAAGAAGGCTGCCGCAAAGCTCAGCCTTGTATCCTTGAACCGATGATGAAAGTTGAAATCGAAATCCCGGATGAATTTACCGGAACAATTATCGGTGACATTTCAAGAAGACGCGGACGTGTTGAAGGTCAGGAACCTCAGGGTAATACAGGAAACGTTATTATCCGTGCTATCGTTCCACTCGCTAACATGTTCGGTTATGCTACAGACTTGAGAAGTAATACTCAGGGCCGCGGTACTTTCTCTATGGAATTTAACCACTATGAACAGGTTCCGGCTAATATCGAAAAAGAAATTATCGAAAAATCCGGTGCCAGCAAAGCATAACGTAATTCATAATAAAAAAGCTCCTTTTTGTAAAAGGAGCTTTTTTTATTGGCAAATGTTTCACTTATGTAAAGATTTCAGCCAAATATTACTACACAGCTTTTGTTTATGTAATTATAAGTACATATTCAAATTCACACAACCAAGATTGGAGAAGTAAAATGAAAATCACCCCGGTTCAAAATTCAACAGCTTACACAGGAAAAATTATTGTTCCCAATGCCGATGAAAACAAAAAAGTATATCTAATGTATAACAAAGTTCTGGATATCGTAAAAAAACATCAGGTTACTGCTAATATAAGAAATGAAGGAATAGACATCCTCCCTCACAAGTCTGCAGAAAAACCGATTATGGAAAAATTAAAAGAACTTCATATCAAATTCTTTAACTCTGATAAAAAATAAGAAAAAACCACTTTTAATTCAAAAGTGGCAGGGGAAAAGTTACGAAATTTAAATTTAAGGAAATATAGGAAAAGGAATCGTTTAAATCTTTTTTATGAGAAAATGTTGAATGTTTTCTCAACGTTCTTTTCAATAACCGATTTAACCGCATCATATTCGGTTTGCAATGCATTATGCTCGGTATCAAGTTTTTTGAGTTCAAGGTCAAATTGATTATCTTTTGCCTCTAAATCATCAAGCTGATTATTATATTTTTGTTCAATCAATGAAAGTTCTCTTTCGTCTTCAACCTCTTGAATTGCTGTATCAGAATCAATGGAAGTTGAAACGAATTTCTTTTCTGTTGTTGAATAATATTCAAGCAGAAGTTTACCGTCTTTCAACTGTTTTTCAAACCATGCATTATCTTTAATCGTTTCTGTCGGTTCTTCTTCTGTATAATACCCGGCACTCAGCATTTTTTGGAAAATATTTGACAAATATTTTATATAACCGGCATTTTCCGAATCTGCTGCGGTTTTAAGAGTGTTAACAGAATCAGAAGTACCGTAATAAGCTTCTGTTAAAGCAACAGCATAATCGTAAAATTCTCTTTGTTCCTGAGTAGAACCCTCATAGACAAGAGCTTTAGTGCTTTGAGCTCCTGTATTCAAGTCTATAAGAGTATAGGTCGGATAACCGTTATAAGGTTCATTACCGAAGGAAGTGTATCCGAATTCCAACCCGTGCTCTTCATCACCGTAATGCAAACCTACAGATGTCAAATACTGATCCCAGGCTTCATGAACTTTTTGTTTTGCAAGAGCCTTATCGGTATCCGAGGCCTCACTGTTTGCGGAAACATCAATCGTTGCCTGTGAATACCCCAACTCTGCCAGGAATTTATTTAAATCACCATTACCGGCTTCAAAAGCTGCTGCATATTCAGCCGTTACAAGCACTCTGCCTTTTACATCAGTAACGACATATTGTTTGCCGGCAGCAACGGTATTATAACCTGTCATAAGTCCGTATGAAATATCTGTATAAATCTCTTCGGAATCTTTAAAACCGGTCAAGACCGTAAGCTTTGTTGCGTCAAGAGCGTCAAGATATTCATTATTCAATTCTTCAGTCTGATTTGCGAGCCTGATTTTTGAATACGTAATATCCTGTGCGGAATTTTCGTTATCAGTCATTCTCGCTGTCAAACTTAACAATCTGGCCTGTGACGCCGACATTCCCATAGGTCTGAAACAATCCTTTCTTTTATCGTAACTCTGTACTTTGTATTACGGCACTTTTTATCAAAACCTTTAGTTTTTTAAAAAGATTGTTAACAAAAATTTACATTTTATAATCACGGAAGGCTCACCATGCATTAATATAATTTACGATTTTTCTGAATTTGGCAACCATAATCCTTTTCGTATTAAATTAATATTAAAATTCTTGAGGGGTGAATTCGTTTGTACTATAATTAACCTATTAATTAAGAAAAGAGAGGTAATGAAATGATAGACAAGACAGCGGTTATACATCCATCAGCACAAATTGCGGATGATGCTATTATCGGACCATATGTAATTATCGGTGAAAACGTAAAAATCGGAAGCAAGACAAGAGTTATAGCAAATGCATATATTGAACATGCCGAAATTGGTGAAAGATGTACGATTTCACCGTTTGCAACAATAGGTTCCGAGCCGCAGGATTTGGGATACAAAGGAGAAGCTACAAAAGTTGTAATCGGCGATGATACAATCATCAAAGAAAACGTAACTATCCACAGAGGTGCTGCATGCGGAGATTTTACAACAAGAATCGGTAATAAATGTCTGTTAATGGTAGGCTCACATATTGCACATAACTGTGTGCTTGCAGATCAGGTAATTCTTGCAAACCTGGTGACTCTCGGCGGACATGTTCATGTGGGATTCGGGGCATTTGTCGGCGGAATGAGCGTGTTCCACCAGAATATCAGAATCGGCGATATGGCTATTATAAGCGGATTTTCCGCCTCACGTCAGGATATTCTGCCATACTCCAAAGGTGAAGGCAGACCTCCGGTTCCACGCGGCATAAATGTAATTGCAATGAAACGCCGCGGAGTTCCGCAGGAAATCAGAACTGCTACAAATGAAGCTTTCAAACTTTTGATTTCGGAAGATTTGAATACAACACAGGCTATTGAAAAAATAAGAGCAGAAATTCCGTCAAATGAATACATTGAAAATATGATTAATTTCATCAAAACTTCAAAACGCGGAGTTCTTCTAAAATCACATAAAACAGGACATGAATCACTTGAAAGTGAAGAATAAATTTATTTTTATCAAAAAATGCCTCCGGTTAAAGGAGGCATTTTTTATTATATTATACTACTCATCAAGTTTTAAGGTTTTTGCTAAATCCACTTTTATTTTTTTATTACCGGTGAGATTTTCACCGTATCTGTCTTGAATTTTATTTATTGTAGATTGAATATTTTCACCCTCAACCATCAAGTTTTTATTGCCAAAATCTCTCGGAGTCTTAAAACCAAGTTTACGGAAAAATCTTTTTACATTGTTAGAAGATTTTTCACTCGGCAAAATAAGACATGCAAAATCTCCCGTGGATTTAAAAACATCCTTTAATGCAGATATGACAAGACCTTCACGGGCAGCAGGGTTTTCATTCCAGACAGCAAGCCCTTTTACATACATATCACCGGCCTCCTGTATATCCATAATTCCGGTAATTTTTTTGTTATCTTCAACAGCAAGCAGCACACGATTATTTGAGTCCAGAGTTATATTTTTTGCTCGTTTAAGAGCATTGTCAAAAACGTTTCTGACTGTTCCTTCACCGAGCATTTTTGAATCCGCCGGAAATTTCTGCCCCTTTGCAACATTAAGCATACGGTCAATAAGTATTTTATCTTCTGTGTTAATAGAATAAATATCAATCTTTTGCAATCCTTTTTTTATTGAATTAAGTTTATAAGCCTGAAAGTTCGGACTGAAAGATTGAGGATAAGCTGTTAACATAAATTATTTTCTCCTTTTTCATATTAAAAACCCGAACAAAAAAAATTTTGCTATACAAATCCGAAAAATTTATACTTTATTCAATGCTTTTTCATGATATACTTGCGATATGAAAAGGAAACCGATAGTAGCAATAGTTGGCAGACCGAATGTTGGCAAATCCACATTCGTAAACCGTCTTGTAGGTTCAAGGAACTCAATCGTTGATGATCAACCGGGCGTAACCCGCGACAGGATTTATTTTGATGTGGAGTGGCAGCACCGCCGTTTCACGGTAATTGATACAGGCGGAATAGTTCCGGGTGATGAAGATGAGATTATGATTTCAATTTTTGATCAGGCAAGGATTGCCTGTGAAGAAGCCGACAAAATTGTATTTCTTGTTGACGGTAAAAGCGGAATTAATCCAGTAGATTCAGATATTGCAAATATTTTACGCCAGTCTGGGAAAAAAGTTTTCCTTGCCGTAAATAAACTTGATAATCCTGAATCTCTTATGATGACAAGCGATTTTTATTCACTGGCACTCGGTGAACCTGTTGCGATTTCGGCACTCCACGGCAATGCCGGCGTCGGGGATTTGCTTGATATGATTTGCGAAGATTTTGAAATCGATGATGAAGAAATTGAAGCCGATAAAAAAATAAAAATTGCAATCGTAGGCCGCCCGAATGCAGGCAAATCATCTATAGTTAATGCACTTTTAAACGAGGAAAGGGTAATCGTTTCCGATATATCAGGCACAACACGTGACAGCATTGACAGCTATATCTCATACAATGAAAAAGAATACGTTATCGTTGACACTGCAGGAATAAGAAAAAAGTCCAAAGTAGATTACGGTGTTGAAAAATTTGCAGTCGACAGGGCAATCCGTTCTATAAGAGATTGCGATGTTGCACTGCTAGTTATTGACGCAACTGAAGGGATTTCTGATCAGGACAAGAAAATTTCCTCAATAATTACGGAATCGGGTAAAGGAATTATTATTGCAGTTAACAAATGGGATTTGATTGAAGATAAAAAATCAAATACAATCAACAAATTTGATAAAATGCTCTCCAATGAAATTCCATTTCTTGAATATGCACCCAAAATTTTTATCAGTGCAAAAACGAAACAGCGTCTTAATCAAATATTTAACAAAGCGTCAGAGGTTTATGAACAATCTGTAAAACGTGTATCAACCGGACTTTTGAATAAAGTTGTGAAAGAGCTTTATGCTCTGAATCCTCCGGCAAGCATCAAGGGTAAAAAGCTGTCTCTTATACACATCTGACGCTGCCGACGATGGTTA
>JADIND010000153.1 GCA_017694215.1 Candidatus Scatousia excrementipullorum
CAAAAGTTCTTCGTCATAGATAAGATTTTCGATATCAGGATTGCTGTTCGGGATTGAGGATGCAAAATTCACCGCCGCTTCAAAAGCTCTTTGAAGGCATTCAAGAGCTTTTATTCCGCTGTGACCGGTTGTATTTGAATGGACAGAGGCATTGCCGCATTTTTTCAAAAAATATAAATCTTCTATAAACTCTTTTTCTCTTGCGGTGCCGTGCGACATACCTTTCAGGGTCGCAAGCATTTCATCAAACGTGTCATCAGGACGGCGGTTATTTTTCAGAACTTTTTTACAAATATTTTCAGCAAATTTTCTCGTCTGTGTAATACATTGCTCAAAGTATTCATCCCTGTAAAGATTTTCAGCCTCGCTCGCTATTTTGTATAAATCGTTATCTATTTCTTTTAAAAATTTAAAATTTGTCATTTGTAATCTTTTTCCGTCTACTAAATTAACACAAAAAACTTTTGCGGTAATAGATTTATGGTATGATTTTTTATAAGTCGAAAGTTTTTGGAAAAGTTTATGAAAAAGAGAATAAGAGTGCTTTTTGATGCATCTGTTATTGCAAACGGTGCAAAACATAACAGCGGAAGAACCGGAATATTTTTTGCAGCATATAATGTTTTGAAAGAATTTATTAAAAGAGATGACATAATAATTGAACTTTATTCCGGTATAGAAAATTATACGAAAGCAAAAAGTGTTATTGAAAATGATGAAATTTTACGCTGGGTAAAATTTACGGATGATTATAATTTTTTCGGGAAAATTTATAACAATTTTGAAGATTTAAAATACCGTAATAAGGTTGATAAAAGAAGTTTAACTGCACGTTTATTTATAAAATTATGCCTTAAATTTTTTAAAATTTTACACAAAATTTTTAAGATTAGTTTGCTTGATATTTCTAAAGTAAAAAACGATTATGATATCTATTTCACACCCCTGTATGCTGTTCCGGAATGCCTGCGGGAGGTGAAAAACATCAAAAAATTTATGATGATTCATGATGTTACGCCGCTGATTTTTCCGCAGTATTTTGCAGGAGTTGATAAAGGAAAATATTTCTTTTTTGATATTATAAAATCCATTAACAAAAACGATTACTATTTTTCAAATTCCGAATATACAAAACAGGATTTTATCAAATATGTTCCGCGTATTGACGGTGAAAAAATAACAACGGCATACCTCGCGGCATCAGAAGATTTTCGTTTGGTTACGGACAAAAATTTAATTAATCCGGTGAAAACAAAATATAATATCCCGGCTGATAAAAAGTATTTATTTTCACTGTGTTCGCTTGAGCCGAGAAAAAATCTTATCCGTGCGGTGAAATCTTTTATTAAATTTATTGACAAACATAAAATTGAAAACCTTGTTTATGTCCTCGGCGGAAGTGCATGGGACGGATTTGTAAACAAACTGGAGCAGGAAATTCCGGATTATGCACACTACAAAAATCAAATTATAAAAGCAGGTTACGTTGAGGATGAAGATTTACCGCTGCTTTATTCGGGTGCGGAATTTTTTGTTTACACAAGCGAATATGAAGGATTCGGTCTGCCCGTGCTTGAAGCGATGAAATGCGGTCGTGCGGTTATTACTTCAAACAATTCTTCTCTTCCGGAAGTTGCCGGCAATGCGGCAATACAGATTAACTTTGACAGTATTGATGAACATGTCAAAGCTTACGAAAAACTGTATTTTAACAATGCTCTGCGTAATGAATACAGCGAAAAAGCAATTCTTCAGGCGGCAAAATTTTCCTGGCACAAAACCGCAGAAACTATGATTGATACGTTTAAAAAAGTTTTATAAAAAAATAACATTATAAAATTTATACAAATGTATGCTATAATGTTATTCGGAAACAACTTGTAATACTGCTTCAAAGGAGAAATAAAATGAGAGATGAACTACTTTCGATTATTGAAAAGAACAGCCGTATTGATTTGAAAGAGCTTGCCGTACTTCTCGGAGTTACGGAAATTGATATTGCAAATGAAATTTCTGCCCTTGAAGCGGAAGGCGTTATCTGCGGATACCACACTCTGATTGACTGGGAAAAAACCTCCATAGAAAAAGTCACCGCACTTATTGAAGTAAAAGTTACGCCTCAACGCGGACAGGGGTTTGACCATATTGCGGAGAGGATTTACAACTACCCGGAGGTAAAAGCAGTCTATCTGATTTCAGGCGGCTATGATTTGCTCGTAACTCTGGAAGAAAAAACATTGAGAGAAATTTCAAATTTTGTATCGGATAAATTATCAACTCTTGAAAGTGTTTTGAGTACTGCAACACACTTTATTCTGAAAAAATATAAAGATCATGGCACAATTCTGGATAAAAAGCCTGAAGACGGCAGAGAGGCTGTTACTCCATGAAACAATTTCTCTCTGATAAAATTTTACAGATAAAACCTTCCGGAATAAGAAAATTTTTTGACATTGTAAGCGAAATGAAAGATGCAATTTCGCTTGGTGTCGGCGAGCCTGATTTTGAGACTCCATGGCATATCAGAGATGAGGGAATTTATTCTCTTGAAAAGGGGAAAACCTTTTATACTTCCAATGCTGGCTTAAAAGATTTGAGATGTGAGATTTGTAATTATCTTAAACGTCATCAGGGTATTCATTATGATGCTATGCATGAGGTGCTTGTAACTGTCGGCGGGTCAGAGGCTATAGATATTGGATTGAGGGCTGTTATAAACGAAGGTGATGAGGTTATAATTCCACAGCCTTCTTATGTTTCTTATGAACCTTGTGCTTTTCTTGCAGGAGCAAAACCGGTTATTATAAACTTAAAAGCTGAAAATGAATTTCGTCTGACACCTCAAGAACTTGAAAATGCCATAACGGATAGGACAAAAGTCCTTATACTTCCTTACCCGAATAACCCGACGGGTGCTATTATGGAAAGGGAAGATCTGGAAAGAATTGCCAGAATAGTTATTGAAAAAGATATTCTCGTAATGTCAGATGAAATTTATTCTGCGTTAACTTACAAAGAAAAACATGTTTCCATTGCAAGCCTTGACGGAATGAAAGAACGTACAATTCTTATTAACGGTTTTTCAAAAGCTTATGCCATGACAGGCTGGCGTCTCGGGTATGCATGCGGACCTTCGGAAATTATAAAACAGATGACAAAAATTCACCAGTTTGCGATAATGTGTGCTCCTACAACAAGCCAGTACGCGGCTGTTGAAGCTTTGAAAAACGGGGATGACGATGTAGAGATGATGCGTCAATCTTACAATCAAAGACGCAGATTTTTAATAAATGCGTTCAGAGAAATGAATTTAGAATGTTTTGAACCGTACGGAGCATTTTATGTGTTCCCGTGCATAAAAGAATTCGGAATGACAAGCGAAGAATTTGCCGAAAAATTTCTTACCGAAGAAAAGGTTGCGGCTGTTCCGGGAACCGCATTCGGTAAAAGCGGGGAAGGCTATTTGCGTATATCTTACGCATATTCGCTTGAGACTCTGAAAACCGCTATGGTAAGATTAAAGAACTTTGTTACAAAATTGAGAGAAAGTAAAAATGATTGACAGATATTCACGTGAAGAAATGAAAAAAATCTGGGAATTAGATTCGAAATTTTCATACTATTTGAAAGTCGAAATCGCGGTCTGCGAAGCTTACGCAAAAGAAGGAAAATTCCCTAAAAAAGATATTGAGGAATTGAAAAAGAAAGCGTCTTTTTCAATAGAAAGAATTGACGAAATTGAAGCGGAAGTCCGTCATGACGTTATAGCATTTTTGACCTGCGTAAACGAAAGCCTCGGAGATTTAGCAAAATACATGCATGTCGGAATGACAAGTTCAGATGTGATTGATACGGCGTTCGCTTTGCAAATTCAGGACAGCGGAAAAATTATCCTGAAAGATTTGGATGAAACAATAAATTCAATGAAAGAACTTGCCAAAAAACATAAAGACACTGTCTGTATCGGCCGTTCACACGGGGTGCATGCGGAAATTATGACATTTGGAGTAAAGGTCTGCTCCTGGATTGATATTCTTGAGCGGCAAAGAGATAATTTTAAGCATGCTCTCGAAGAAATCAGAGTCGGGCAAATTTCCGGCCCTGTCGGAACATACAGCAATATTTCTCCGAAAATTGAAGAAATTACCTGCAAAAACCTCGGTCTTAAACCAGCAAGAATTTCCACTCAGGTAATCGCAAGAGATTACCATGCATACTTTATGCAGTCGCTTGCACTGATTGCAAGTGTTATCGAACAGTTTGCTACAGAAATCCGTCACCTGCAAAGGACAGAAGTTCTGGAAGTTGAGGAAGGTTTCGGTAAAAATCAGAAAGGTTCTTCTGCCATGCCGCACAAGAAAAATCCTGTTTTGAGCGAGAATTTGTGCGGTCTTGCAAGAGTTGTCAGAGCAAATTCCATCGCTGCCATGGAGAATATTCCGCTCTGGCATGAAAGAGATATCTCACACAGCTCGGCTGAGAGAATAATTTTTCCTGACAGTTTAACTCTTGTTGATTTTATGCTTAGCAGGTTTAATGGAATTGTACAAAACCTTGTTGTACATGAGAAAAATATGCTTAAAAATACAGACAGATTCGGTGGAATAGTGTTCTCACAAAAAGTTTTGCTGGAGCTGGTCGAAAAGGGTTTGACAAGAGAAGAAGCTTATCGTATCGTCCAGCGTAATGCTCTTGATGCATTCGAAAATGACGGTGATTTTAAAGCAAATCTATTGAAAGATAAAGATGTTACTGACAGATTAACTCCTGATGAAATTGAAAAAATCTTTGACCGCAATGCGTTTTTATCAAATATAAATACCATTTACAAGCGGATTTTAAGGTAAAAGAGATTGTAATAATTAAGAGATCTTGAAACACCAGGTAGGGGTCATAAAATCATGTTTCGAGTTCGTCTCAACGGATTTTGCAGCCAGTTCAGGATGACATGGGGCGGTGCCTGTGCGATTGCTGAGTATCGAAAAACCCTCCGGCACATTCGCGGCACCTCCCTTATGAAGTGAGGC
>JADIND010000154.1 GCA_017694215.1 Candidatus Scatousia excrementipullorum
CTGTGCATCAAGAGAATTGAAATCCTGTTCAAGACCTTCTTCAGATGATTTTCTTGTATATATGGCACATTTTAAAACTTTTGTCATACTCCATTCATCGCTCTTTGTGCATTATTAATCAAGTCCAAAGATACAATTGTTATCATTAGAACGCATCTTTATCGTTTGTAAAAATATATTTGTAATAAATTTCGGATTTTTCGTTCACCTCAACGCAAGCAATTCCCTCAAAGAATTCACCGCTTGATGAGCCGTATTTCAACGAGATTACAAAATTGTTATTTTTGTCTATAAACCCGCATTTTCCGTCTTTTTCGACAAGACAAATTCCGTATTTAAACCCGAATAATCCCACCCTGCTGTATTCAAGCGGAATAATTATCTCGTTTTTAGGATTCACAAATCCGCACTTGCCGTTTTTTCGAACCTCAGCAAGTTCATATTCCAGAAACCAACCACAAAAATCGTATTCAAAAGGGATTATAACTTCTGTTGTTGGAACTCGAATAATTCCCCACTTTCCGTCTTTTTCCTGTGGAGTACAAGGTACGGATGTCACAGTTTTCTGAACAAAAGATGCAGTTTTAGAGTTTGATTTCACAATTTTATAGACATTATCTTTTTCCAGAGTGTAACCGTCCGGTCGCTGATAAATATAATCATACTCGCACGGAATAACGATTTTGCCACGATTATCCATAACTCCGCAGAGTGATTCGTTGTTGTAAATAATTACTTGATCGGCTTCGTTAAAACTTCCAAACGGATAATATTCTGTTTTAAAAAGGACTTCACCATTTTTATTTATGCAAAAAGTTTCATCACAACCAAAAGTTTTGACAAAGGATTTCCCTCGACTAAAATCTGTTGCTGATATAAATTTGTTTTTTAATTTTTTCATTTTACCAATCCGAAAAATTTCTTTCCGTTCCAACGGGTTCCTGTAATTTCATTTGCGATTGAAGAAAGACTTTTATAGATTTTGCCCGAGAATTCATAACCGCTGTCTAATTTTGTAACTTCGTATTTGATTCCTTTGAATTCTCGAATGAGTTTTGTTCCGTTTTTTATCTCGAAAGGGGTAGATGGGGTAAATGCGGAGATTCCTTTTTCATAATTTTCGACAAGTTTGTTGATTTGTTTTTGTAAGGATTTTTCAAAACCTTTATTTTCTTTTTGCCATTTTATATATTTTTCGGCATAAGCCTTATGAACGTGTTTTGGCAAGTCTGCGTCAAAAATCTTTTTCCATTCGTTTTCCAATTCTGTTCGGCTGCTTTTCATTGAAAATACCTCCAATACAAGCATTGCTCTTTGTTCAAAGGATTTCAAGCTGTTAAACACAAATCTTTTCAATAGCTTCCATATATTTTTCATCCAAAAGATTAAAAATATCGCTCATGTTGATTTGAGTTGGATATTTTTTAGAATCAAATTCTATAGTGATGACTTTGCACAAATTTTCGATATACGAAACTGTTTCAATCGCATGGTGTTTACGACGGTTTCCCTCCCACTCAAACGGCATACTTGCCAAGACTTTCACTGACTTGTTATTATCCAAAGCCAAATCAACAAGCTGTTTTGATGCACCGCAAGAAGTTCCGCCGCCAAGAGGTGCAATAATAATCCAGTTTGAAAACTTTCCTATTCTGTCCAAAATCTGTAATTTGCATTCTCTGAGAGCTAATTCCCCCTTAACAACATCACCGACTGTGGACAAACCGTTACAGGTTTTTAGCCCGATACAAATCCCCGAATACGTTTCGACATCCTTCTTATCCGTATCAACGAAAAATTTTTCGACTTTAAGTTTAACTTTAGATAAAGCATTACAGCCCCCCCTGCCAACTCCGATTATAACTGTATTCTCAAGCATTTTGACCTCCTTATTATTTATATTAACAAGAAGCTATGTCAATTACGGGGGTATGCTTAAAACTTCTTTCTAATCTCGTCGATATAATTTTTGTATTTCTTTTTCAAGTCTTTCGGTGCAAGAATTTCGACAGCATAACCCCATTTGAAAAGGTTCCACATAATGTGTTTATCGCCGCTCGCTTTAAAAGTTACAATCACGCTGCCGTCAGCCTGCTGCTTCATTTTTTGCGTCGGGTGGAAGTTATAGTTCAAAACATCTTCAGCAGCCTCGGGAATGAATTTTAGTTTAACATCATAAATCTCTCCAAAATAAACGCCGAATGATTTTTTAGAAAATTCATGTAAATCAAAACCTTTCGGATCAAACTTCTCTGCCAGAATTTCAACGTTTTTAAGTTTATGTAAAATATAGTTATATTCGTCCTGCCCTTTGACTTCTTCTCGTGCAATCAGATGAACTTTTTCCCCGTAAATTAAGCCAAGAGGCTCTAAAATCCTGACTTTATCTTTGTATTCAGCCTGAATTTTTCTGTTTTCTTTAATCGCCTGACGGATTACAGAAACAACATTCAAATCAACTTTATAATTCTGTGACTGACGAACCGCATAACCTTCTGACTGAAGCAGTAACTCTACCTGTGCTTCATCCATTTTTGTATGCCTGTATTTAAGAGCCTTAACTTTTGTCAAAATTTCGTCAAGTTCAGCCTGCGAAAGTTTATCGCATGTCGGTTTCAAATTTTCCAAAAACGCAATATTTTCATTCGAAAATGACACAAGTTCATTCAAAGAATAATTTGTAAATCCCCAACGTTTGCAACGTTCATCGGTTTGAATTTCATCAACCTGTGGTAATATAGACAAAATACTATCACGCATTCTTTCTGCTGTTCGTCTGGAAACTCCAAAACGTTCCTGAATATCATTCAATGAAACGCCATTCAATTTTGAAAGCATGAAAATTATCAGATCAATAATATCCGAAACTCTTGAATATCTTGGTTTATCTTCCATATTGAAACTCCTTTTAGAAATATTCTAACATAAATATGCGTCAAGTACGGACATATTTATTCTTTAGCTTTAAAGTTATACAGAGGTTTTAAATGATCAATTATTTCAGCAGCAGGTTCAATCGCTTTTATAATTTCTGTACTGTTTTTATATGCCATCGGGGCTTCATCGAGTGTTGCCGTTGAAATACAGCTTGAAAAAATACCTGACATTTGTTTTTTATATTCCTGCATTGTCAATTGGTCTTTTGCCTGCATTCTTGATAAAGCCCTGCCTGCACCATGCGGAGCAGAATTATTCCAATCAGGATTTCCTTTACCAATGCAAATCAAAGAACCCTCTGCCATATTTAGAGGAATTAAAACCTTTTCATGCTTATAGCAAGAGATTGCACCTTTTCTTATAATCCTATCATTGCCGATATAATTATGAACTGTTTCAAATTCATCTTCTGCTTTCCAACGCATTCCAACCATAATATCGTGTGCCATAATTTTACGGTTTAATTTTGCATATTCTTGACAATATTCTGCACAAGCCAAATAAGCCTGTGCATCTTTATCTGTTAAAAAGGAACGCTGTTTTAGTTCACCCTCCCCGTAACAATTTTTCGTGATTGCCAAATCTTGATAATGAATTGCCAGTTTTAAACCAATATTTCTTGACCCGCTATGAATTATCAAATATGTTCCGGTTGAACCTTTTTCTAAAGAGATAAAATGATTCCCGCCGCCCAGTGAGCCGATTTTATTAACATGATTTACAAAATTATCTTTCAGAATGTCTTTACAGATCTTTTTTGTTTTTTCAATAAATTC
>JADIND010000155.1 GCA_017694215.1 Candidatus Scatousia excrementipullorum
CATGATGCTGCGACAATACGATTGCTGCTCAAAGCCCGCAATGTCAAAGGACAAAAGATGTTAAGGCGACAATCTTTATATTATTAAGATATGTAAAATATATATTAAATATATTTACTATTATTGTAATAAGAGTTATAATACATGTATAACCATTTTCTTTATTTTCTCCTACATACTAACCTTTTACAAATAAGACAGGCCGCCTTCGGGTGGCTGTTTTTCTTTGTAATAAATACCCCATGAAAACATGGCGTCAGTTTTGTTTATATTGAAATGGCGTCTTTTATTTTTTTTAAAACACGTTATACTGAATATGTAATCGGTTAAGGTTCACACCCACAGGATGGTAAAACTGTTTGCCGGTTAAAGGGAAGAGGTATTGTGTATGGGGTACATACATTGCTGCGGAGCCCTGCATAAGACAAGGTCTTTTAAGCTCGTTCCGCAGGCGGATTTTGTGCTGTGCGAACTGGATTATCTCAAAAAATGTCCCGTGTGCGGGCATACCGTTGTCCAGCTTACCAGAGTTGACAAAGATGATAATGTTTCTACAGTACGTAAAGTTAATCAAAAAGCAAAACTATTTTTTGAAAAGTTAAAAAAATCTATCCTTTATGAAGAAGTTCCTCTGAAAATTCCCCGCAACTGTGGTAATTTTTATCTGAACTATAACGAATACGGGGTTTTAAAAAGATGCTATTCAAATTTAAGCTCAATGAAAATCGGGCTTTTTGAAAATAAAAATTTAAATAATCACGTACAATCCTTTTAAAATTATCTTACTCTCTGCCGGGATGAATTTTTTCATCCCTTTTTCTTTAAAAAAAATTTAAAGAGGAAATATTATTAAAGAAATATATATCTCATAGGTATTATTTATGTATCATAAGAAAAGGAATAGCAAAAGATTTTACACAAAGGATGATTTGATAATGAAATTAACACCAAAGGAGACAGATGTAATAACTTTGGTCGCAGCCGGATATTCGGATAAGGAAATCGGGTTTCAGTTGAATATATCCTACGGAACCGTTAGGGATTACATTGACAAAATTATTCTGAAAACTAATGCAAGAAACCGAACTCATGCGGCTATGTTATACGGAAAACAAAATCCGGAATGGATGGTCGGTATCAGCTGAAATTTACGGAGAAAATTATGAAAAGAATTATTATTCACTGGACAGCCGGTAATTATTTTCCGTCTGAGTATGAAAAACAGTTTTACCATTTTTTGATAGATAAAGACGGTAAAGTTTGGGAAGGAAAATTTAAGCCGGAAAACAATTTACGCTGTGTAAAAGGTTATTATGCGGCACATACCGGAGGCGGCAATACCGGCAGTATCGGGGTTGCACTTTGCGGCATGTGCGGATTCAGGAACAAGAATTGTCAGGGTGATTATCCTATAACTTCTGAACAGTTTGAAGCAGCCATGGAGCATTGTGCAAAACTGGCAATTAAATATGATATCCCGGTATCCCCGCTTACGGTAATGACTCATTATGAGTTTGGAATACGGCATCCTGATACTTCAAGCAGAGGCAAGATTGATATTACGTTTATCCCGCCGTATTCCTGGGTGGAGAAAGACGATGCGGGGAAATTTATCCGCTCAAAAATAAAATGGTATAAAGAAAAACTGCAAGGAGAATAAATTATGGAAGTTTCATATTATGACCTTTCCGGCGGAATCAATATGGCTTTGACCAAAACGGAACTGGGGCTGGATACGAAAAAAGTTTACTGGACGGATTCCGAGAATATTGAAATTCTGCAAAACAGGGGTATAGTTAAACAGAAAGGAAATACACTGTTTCTGGAACTGCCTGATGAAGAATCAGTGACAGGTATGTGCGAGATGAAGCATGATAAAGTTTTAAAACTTGTTATTACGACATCATCAGGAAAAATTTATGTTTATAATCAGAATACAAAAAAACTGCAGCTGCTGGATAAGACTCTTAACGGAAAGATGCCGGTTTTTGCAAAGTTTCTTGACGGGGTTTTGATATCGGGTCAGTCAGACAGTCTTTTTTATATTAAAAATAATGAGAACAACGATGTAGAAGAATGTAATCTGAAAGATTCAGAGGGCAATCCTGTTTACAGTAATGTAATCGGAATTTATAAGGGCCGTGTGTGGGTTGCGGATAATTCAACAATTTATTATTCGGCACTCGGGACATACAATGATTTTACAACAGAAGGTGATGCCGGATATATAAGAAATTTTCATACAAATACCGACACAATCACTGCACTTTATACATATAAAGATTATCTGGCAATTTACAAGAAAAATGCCGTTTATCTTCTTACAGGGATAAGCGGGGAGGATTTCGCGGTTACGCAGTTTGCGGATAAGGGTGCAGTGTCTTCCCGCGGAATTGTGAATGTTGAAAACAAGCAGTATTTTTTGAGCAGCGGAATTTATGCACTTGAGCAGGTCGGAGAATTAAACCAGATTCAGCTTGGGTCGGAAATTTCGCGTAATATAAATCCGGAATTTGATAATTTTAACAAATCATCAATGGATAATGCATTCGCACTTCACTATGAAACGAAAAATCAGGTATGGTTTTTCTTCCCGTATATTGACGATGATTATTTCCACACAATCTGGATAAACGATTACGTCAATAAAGCATGGTATAAAAGAAAAATTCCGCAAAATATTACAACTGCGTGTATATTTGACGATTACATACTTACAGCTGATACGAAAGGGAAAATTTACAGGGAAGATTACGGGACAACTTTTAACGGCGAACCTGTGGAATTTATGTGGAAATCACCTTTCTTAGCACTCAATTCCGCACATAAAAGAAAAATTATTGACGAATTTTATTTTATACTGGACGCCTCATACGACAACGACTTTAATTTTTCTGTTTATAAAGATTATGACAGTGAATATTCGGATGATAACGAAAAAATTTATGCAATACACTATGAACATCTGATATGGGCTGACGAAAACACATCGGATTTGCTCCCATGCCACTGGGCAGAAGATGACGAAACCTTTCCGATATGGTCGATAAGTTCCGACACTCTGGAAAAAGCGGAGATATCCGAATCAAATTACTCTGTACAACTCTGCATAGAAGGCAGTGAACAAACAAGTTCCTGTGCAATCATCGGATTGCAATTCAGGGAAATTTATAATGACGATTAACCAAAAAACCGCACCGCCAAAAGTTACACACAAATAAGAAAGGAAAATTTATGGGCGACGAAACACAAATTTCAACAACATCTTCAACGACAAACGCTTACGATGTTTTTATTCCGGAAATCTGGAGCCACAAACTCAACGCTATGCTTCAGAAAGAATGCGTAATGCTTCAATGTGTTAACAGAAATTATGAAGGTGAAATCAAAAATCAGGGTGACAGGGTAAAAATTATAACACCTGCAGCTGTAACAGTTTCCACACTGGATACTGATTCATTAACCTATAATGAACTTTCTCCGACATCAACCGATTTAATTATTGACCAGAAGAAATTCTTTGCGTTCAAGATTAACGATGTTGCAAAAGTTCAGGCAAATGCTGATATTATGGAAGCACATCTTGAAAACGCCAAAAAAGCGATAGAAGAAGTTCAGGACAGCTACCTTCTCGGTCAGCACGCATATGTTGATTCCGCTAACATTGTCGGTTCCGAAAGCAGTGCGATTACTCTTGACAAAACAACAATTTATCAAAATTTTGTAAAACTTGCACTCTGCCTGAAAAACTCCAATGCCGTTAATTCCGCAAAACGTCCGTGGGTTGTGATTAACCCGACAATCGAATCTTACCTTCTGCAGAGTACGGAATTTATCGGGGCTCACAATGTTGCTGATGAAACATTAAGAGAAGGTGCAATCGGCAGAATTGCGGGCATGGATGTTCTCGTAAGCACAAACCTTACGGATACATCAGGTAAATACTACGTGCTTGCCGGCACAAACGATGCGATTACTTTTGCGTCCCAGCTGGCAAAAATCGAAAGCTTGAGAGATAAAGACAGCTTTTCCGATTTAGTAAGAGGTTTATATCTGTACGGTGCCAAAACGGTTCAGCCGAAAGCTCTGGCTAAAATGATTGTAACAAAACCAACAGCATAATCTCTCTTACGTTTGACCGAGCACCTTTATTCCACGGATAGCGTTTAAAGGTGCTTTTTTTTGATACTCAAAATCTGAGCCGCTCTAAAACGGCGGCGGTGGATTAGAAAGGAAATTATGTTTGGCAGTCTAAAAGGTACGATAAAACAACTTGCACAGAGTGCCGTTGCAATAGCAGAAAAAGCACTCGGCTCGTCCAAAGGACAGGAAAAGAAGAAAATGGCAGTGAAATATGTTGTACAGCATCTTCCGCTGAATCCGTTTTTTAAAGGGCTTATTGCATTTGTTTTATCAGGATTTATTGATAACGCTGTAGAGTATGCGGTTATGTATATGAACAGCCTGAAAAATAACGGAGATAAAAATGAACAATAAAAGATTAAAAGAAGTACAGGGTAATTCATCTTATGCCGGTATCCAAAATTTACCGCAGGGAACCCAGAATATTCCAAACACGCAGATGCAGTCCTTCATGCCTCAGAATCAGGCAGGGCAGTATGATGTAAAAAGTATAGCTCAAAAAGACCTGATGTCTATTCAGAATCTTGTGGACTCGGGTCAGATTGACTATGCACAAGGACAATATTTAGTAAACTATGTATTAAATAAGGCGTATAACATGGTTCAAAACCAAAACGCTCAGCCTGTTCAACAAGATTCAGGCATACAGGACGGATTTTTGGAGTTTGAAAAAGAAAAAGCAGACTTTTTCACTCCTGCCGGCAGAAGCGATGTTCTGGCATATTTGAAAAACTCTAACGTGAATTTTGATAAAGATGAACTCTCCTTAATATCACAGTTGATAGAAAAACTTGAAAACAGTGCTGTTGACAGATATTTAAAACAAATTGCCCGCGAAAAAACATTAAATGACGAAAACGAAATCGCAAAGAAGAGATTGAGGGCAAACGCCCAGAATTCGACATTTGACGATAACAAGAACAGGGTTTTTACCCGCGAGCAAATCGGCAAAATGAGCGGTGCGGAGTTTGCCAGAAACGAAAAAGCTATTATGGAACAGCTTAAAAAAGGGCTTATCCGCTAAGCAATCAGGTTAATCAAAAAGCGGCGGCGGACTAATCCTCCGTCTGTCCGCTTTTTTACAAAAACGGAGATTTGATATGAATTATTTTGAATTAATAAACAAATGTCTTGTTGAACTCAATTACAAGCAGGAAACCTCTTTCAGCCAGCTTTCCAAAAACGAGCATGAAAAGTTGAAAAATATAATCAACATAATCAATACGGAAATCTGTTCTCTGGAAAAATGGAATTTTCTATTGCGGGAAATTTCACTTACTCTTCCGGCACAAACAGGTCAGATAGCAAATTCCGTAAACGGCAGAATTGCAGCCGTAATTCTTGACGGACAAAAATACTTTTATCTTGATGATTTTGAAAAATTCTTTACGAATTCCCAGCCGGAAAAAACTTATACCTCTTTTAATGACAAATTGCTTTTTCCTGTGTTTGATGAAGAAAAAGAAATAAAAATAATATACTACACGGCTGATTGTGCAGTGTCCGGAACCGGCGAGGAAAAGAAAGTTCTTGAAGCGGAAACAGATGAAAGTCTTATACCGGAACCGTTTTCAGAACCTTTACTGGTCTACGGCAGCTGTATGCGGTTAAAAGGCAACCCGCAGCACACACGGTTCAATTACTGGTACGGTATGTACAAAGAAGCACTTGCTAATATGAAAGCTAAACTGGCGGTTGATGCTAATGCGGCACCGCAGGTAAATCTTTTCAGAACATAAAAAAAACAGGAAGTTTTCATTCCCCCCTGTTAAGATTTACACTAGCCGAAATATAAATAGCATGTCTATTATAACACATTTTAAAAAAATTTTCAACTATCAGAATAAATCTTAATAATATGCAACAATGAAACACCTAACAAAGCAGCAAAAAAAATTTACCGAAGAATACATAAAGACCCTGAACGGTGAACTCGCAGCAAAGAATGCGGGTTACAAATCAAAGGACTTGAACCTTCAGGCGAAAAAACTTTTATCAACACCGGCGGTTATAAAACAAATAAATATTTCACTGAAAGAGCAGCTGGAGGCACTTTCTGTTCCTAAAGGCTATGTTATACAGAAACTGCTCCGGATAGCGGAATTCTCTCTGGAAGAAGAAGATATTACTGACAAAGACGGAAATTTTACGGGTAAAAGAAAATTAAGGGACACCTCCGGAGCACTGAAAGCTCTTGAGAGTCTTTGTAAATATCTTGGATTAAACAGCACGGAAGAAGCCGAAAACGGCAGAGCCGTGAAAATTATTACTATTTCAAATCTTGATGACAGCAAAATTTAAGGAGAATTTTAATGAAAGAAAAAGACGAAGATATTGAACAAATGCTTTTATACAATGCATCTCTTGATGATTTAATAAAAGCCAGAATTGAAAAAGAATTTAAAGAAGCCGAAGAAAAAAGCAAAAGAAAAACCGAAACGGTCACATTGACAGATATTTCAAAAGTCCCGAAAGATTTGATATTTTCAAAAAAATCGGTTTTTAAAGTTTTTAACCGTAACACAAAAACCGAAACTTACATCAACGGGATTCAGGCGGAATCTATGCTTGGCGTACAGACGACAGTCAGGGAAAAAATGAAAAACGGGGAAACTTCATCTTTTGCGACCGACGATGCTTACGTCAAATTTGAAAAGGTTACGATAGATGAACCGGCTTAGTCCTGTGCTTGTGAATATTCAGGAACCGGCTTTAATTAACCCTGATATTATGACAAAATTAT
>JADIND010000156.1 GCA_017694215.1 Candidatus Scatousia excrementipullorum
CATTATTTACTCTCCTTTTATTAACATCTCTTTTTAGTATAACAAATGCCCTTAATTTTATCAACATTTGAGACATATTTAAATTAATAAATCAATCACCACCGGCACAAAAATAAGACAACCAATAACAATCGCCACGATTGTCACAAACATCACCGCCCCTGCCGAAATATCCTTCGCCATACCAACAAGTTTTGAATACCTGTTATGAAAAACAGCATCCAGCGAAAATTCAATAGCAGAATTTATCATCTCCATAGAAACAACCATTGCTATTGTCAAAAGCAAAATACAAAACTTCGTAACACTTAATTCCAAAAGCATCCCGAGAAGCAATACAAAAATTGCACATATCAAATGAACTCTTATATTACGCTCGCTGCGTACAGCAAGCCGCATTCCCTTCCTTGCGTTTTTGAATGTGTTTCTGAAACCCTGTGCTTTAAACTTGCTCATTTATCCCTATACTTTCCAACGCTTTATTCTGCATTCCGACAATAAAATTATAATCCTCCATTGTCTGATGGTCAAATCCTAATAAATGCAAAATACCATGACTTATCAAAAATGATAATTCATATTCAAAAGAATGCTCTTTCTTCGCAGCTTCTTCTTTTATCTTATCCAACGCAAGAAAAATTTCACCGAGGTTCACATCACCGTCAAAAATAAACCGCTCCCCCGGCGGAGTATCCGCGAAAATTGCAAATGTAATAATATCCGCCGGATAATCTTTTCCCCTGTACTCACGATTAATTTCATGAGTCTTTACACTGTCACAGTATACAAAATCAAATGTTATTGAATCATATTCAACATCATAAAGACAGCATTCCCGTGCAATTTCCGGCTGCTTCAGATAAAACTTTAACAGTTTCTTAGCAGTTTGGACAAACCTTTTTTCGTCAAGCTCCTGTTTTTCATAAATATTTTCGCTAAAGACATTTAATTTTAAGGGCTTTTTATTCATTTTTATTCTTGCCCTCATCAGGAGAATGTTTATCTTCAAGCTGCTTTATCTTATTTTCCAGATCTTCATCCAGAAGTTTCGACGGCATAGCTATTTTGTTCTTTCTCAATTCTTCTTCAATATTTTCCTGATATTTAATTCTGTTGTGCTGCATACCACGTAGAATTCTGCTGAATGTTGCCGCTATAACTTTAATATCATGCAGAGTCAGAGGACTGTCCGCAAGCTGTCCGTCATTAAGACGTTCGACTATAATTTTATCAATAATTTTTTCAATTTCTTCCGATGACGGATTTTTCAATGATCGAACCGCAGATTCAACGGCATCAGCAATCATTAAAATAGCAGTTTCTTTCATATTCGGCTTAGGACCGGTATAGCGGAACTGTTCTTCTTTAACATTTTCTGCACCCTCTTCCTGAACAGCCTGATTATAGAAGTATTTTGCAAGCCCTTCTCCATGGTGCTGGAGAATAAAATTATTGATTATTGCAGGCAAACCATATTCCTTTGCAAGTTCAACACCGTCTTTCGGGTGTGCTGTTATAACCATTTTGCTTAATCGCGGATTCAGTTTTGTATGTGGATTTTCTATCCCGAAATAAGACTGATTTTCCACAAAGAAAAGCGGACGTTTAAGCTTTCCGATATCATGGTAAAAAGCCCCGACGCGTGCAAGTATAGGATTAGCCCCTATAGCTTCCGCCGCAGCTTCACTGAGATTTGAAACCATCAGACTGTGATGATAAGTTCCCGGAGCCTCAAACTGCAAACGTTTCAAAAGCGGCTGATTGTGGTCTGCAAGCTCCGCAAGACCATACGGCGTAATAATTTTAAACAAACTTTCAAATAACGGCAAAGTACCCAGTGCAATCATAGAGCTGACAATACCGTTTAGAATTATAAATACACTGTTCTTAAATATCAAAACATTATTAACATCAATCAGACAGCGTTCCAGTAAATATATTGCAAGAACAATAATAACACCGGTCAATGAAATTAAAAAACCTGCTTTTATAAGGTCAAATCTGCGGGAATAACGGATTTGGGAAATCGTCACCATAGTCACAAGACTCAAAAGAGTAAAAGTAACCAAAAATTGAGCCGGATACTGCATTCCGACAGTTAATACCGTTAATAATACACAAATTGCAGCAAATGCAACTCTCGGATTGGTAAATATTGCCAGCAGTACAACATATGCTGGTATCGGCAGTACATACGGAGAAAATCCCGTCGGGATGACAACTGCAATCCCTGCAAGAAGCATGGATAAAACTGCCATCAATGAAAGATATTTCGATTCCAGAAACTGCTTTTCAAAATATTTCATATAATTTATGAAAATCAAAGTTGCAAGGAAAACAAGTACATAAATAGCAACAAGCCCCTGCCAGTTAAGTTCATAGACATTATAACCGGCCTGTCTTAAGGCATCACGTTTCAATCTGGTAACAGGCTCTCCTTCAAACAGAATTTTGTCACCTTTCTGGAAGGTTATTTCATAAGGCTTTACGGAATTTTCCGCATTTTTACGTGCAATCTCGGTCGCAAATTCATCTACAACGAGATTCGGAACTATAATCTGGCTCAAAAGAGCTTCGATAATAGAAATCTGTCGTCTTGAAACATTTGATACAAGATTATTTAAAATAATATTATCTATATTATTACGCTCAAAATCTTTCTCCGTTATGCCTTTTCCGAGAATATTCTGAAGTGTAAGAGCTGATTTTTCAAAAACCTCACGCAAATCCTGATCTTCTGATTTTAACAGAAAACTTATTACAAAGTCTTTTTTGGTATTATCTGTCATATCGAAAAGCAGAGATAACTCTTCCATTTTTACAGAAACTTCAATTTCTTTTCTGCGTATCTGCCAGATGGAATTTTCAAGTGTTTCTAGATTATTTTTAATAAAATCATCTTCTGCCGGAGTCAGGATAGGATCAACTTTCTGAGCAACTTCTTTCCTGTGCTGCTCCGTACGTTTTACATCAACTACAGTAAGCGTTTTCTGTGCAATTACATCTTTTTTACTAATACCGTTTTCTATAATTCCCTGAAAGAAAAAATTCTGAGAGGCAATTATAGCCGTTAAAATAAATGTAAAGATAATAAAACCGAGAGTTTTAAACGCTTTTACCGAAAAAAACATATCTCTGATTTTAGTAGCCAATATTAATTTATTCATATAATAAGTTCCCGTTATTACATTGTAACTATATTATTTTATAACTTATGATTTATTTTTCAAGTCTGCTTTTTTAATCCTGCTTTGAACATCTTCAAGAAGCTTACGGTTAATGGAAATCAGTTCCGATAAAACAGCAATCAAACAAATCTGAACACCTGTCAGCAATAGAACTGCTGCCAGAATAAGCGATTGAACATGTCCCTGTCCGTTTCCAGCAATAAAAAAGTATAAAAACCTTCCGCCCAAAAGCATGCCCGCAAAAAGGAATAAACTTCCGATAATAGTAAAAAAGCGGAACGGTCTGTAAACAATGAACATTCTAAGCATAGTAAAAATAGAACGTCTGATATAAACAAACATATTAGAAAACAATCTGGATTTTCTCATTTCTGGATTAACACTGATATCAACGTTTTCAATAGTTAACCCCTTTGCCTTCGCCTGAATAATTGTTTCAAGTGTATAGGTATAATTATCAAAAACATTCATCTGTATAGCCGCAGCTTTTGAAAAAGCTCTGAATCCGCTTGGTGCATCCTTCACTGACGTTGAACTTACCAGCCTCATAACTCCCGAACCCAGATTTTGCAAAACTTTCTTCATAAAAGAAAAATGCTTAATTTCATTGACCGGTCTGGAACCTATTACCATATCCGCACGGTTAGAAAGAATCGGCTCAATAAGTTTTTTTATATCATCGGCATTGTACTGATTATCAGCATCTGTATTAACAATAATATCCGCCCCAATCTCAAGAGCTTTATTCAGTCCTGCAACAAAAGCCTTTGCCAAGCCTTTATTTTTCGGGAAAGAAACAAAACTTTTGACCCCGAGGCTCTTTGCAACCTCTACTGTTTTATCTTTTGAACCGTCATCTATTATTAGTATTTCTATTTCATCAATCCCGTCTATCTGTTCCGGCAGTGCTTTCAACGTCACCGGCAGTGACTTTTCTTCATTTAAACATGGAATTTGAATAACCAGTTTCATAAAGTTCTCCGTAATTTTTTTTATTATATAATTAAAATATAATATTGACAAATGGAGGTATGATTTGGGGATTATTTTAATTACGGTTGCAGGGTTAATATTACGGCTGATATGCATTGATAAGGCGGAAGGCCTGTGGAATGACGAATATGTGTCATGGGTTATAGCTTCACAACCTTTTACAAAAGGTTTTATGGAAGGAATTTTATCACAATGCCACATGCCGTTTTATTATTTATATTTAAAATGCTTTATGAAATTTTTCGGACAAAGCGACTTACTTTTAAGGCTGACATCTGTTTTTGCCGGAGTTCTGTCAATTATAGCAATGTATTTTACAGGACTTGTTAAAGATAAAAAAACAGCACTAATTGCATCAGGATTTACTGCTATAAGCGGATTTTTAATATATTATTCACAGGAAGTACGAATTTATTCCGTACTTTTTTTGTTTTCGACACTATCTCTGATGTATACGCTGAAGACCGTCAAAAACCCGTCAAAAACTAATATTGCAGGACTGGTGCTTTCTGATTTTCTTATTCTGTTTACTCATACAATAGGTTTTGTTTATGTATTTTTCAATCTTTTGTATGTAAGTATTGCACTGTTTAAACAATTTAAAAAAGGGATTATTGCACTCTGGAGTTCTATGGCAATACTAGGTTTGATACTTTCCCCGTTTGTTATAAAAATCTTATCAACACAATCTTTTTCACAGTGGTGGGGTAGTTTCTCCGTTTCAAAAATAGGATTCTTATTTACGGATTATTTTTCACCGTATCTGACAAACCTTGTAAATGCTCCGGATAAATTTTTCTATCAGGTAAGTTTAGGATTTATTCTTTTCTGCCTGATACCGGCAATTATAGCTCTTATTTGGCTTGTAAAATCAATGATTAATGAAATACAAAACAGATACCTTTTCGGTATTTGCATCTGTGTAATTCTCACATTAACCATTGCTGCACTCTGCGGAAAACTCGTATTCATTACAAAATATTCAATGGAAATTTATCCGATTTTAATTTTTATGATTGCCTACGGAGCCGGAAGCTTTAATAATAAAATACTAAAATATTCACTCATTATCATATACAGTATTCTTATGGTCGGTTACAATTTTATAAGTCCTGTTGCAGCTCCACGTATAAAAAGAGCACAGGGACATAAAATCGTAGCGGACTTAATAGAACATGCAAAATTAAATAAAGGTGATTACATTATTCTCCAGTATTATCCGAAATCACGATTTGAAAAATATGTAAACTTTTCTGACTATAACGTAATTTCAATAGATAAAGGGAATTTCCCAGAATATTTATCAGCAAACA
>JADIND010000157.1 GCA_017694215.1 Candidatus Scatousia excrementipullorum
TTTCAAGTTCTTTTGCTTTCAACATTTTATTTGATTTTACCATATTATTGATTTTTCTGAATTGTCTTTCCAGCTTATATTTCATCAAATCAATGCTTTCCATTGCCTGTTTTTTTGCTTCTTTTATTTCAGGTGCGTGTTTTTCATATAATTCACAGGCAGCTTCTTTTATTTCTCTTCTTGATTCTTCACCCGGTTTAGGTGCATAAAGAACGCCCGCAATCAAACCGCCTACAACGCCTGCAAGCAAGCCCATTCCGAACATAAATGATTTATTACTACTCATAATCAACCTCGTCTTTCATTTTGTGTGTTCACTATATCATATTTTTTTTGAAATTACAAGTATATCAGGCTAAAAAGCCCTTCAGCAAAGCTTTTCCGCCACTTACAATTTTGCTTAGGTTTTTCCTCTTGCGGAATTGTATTTCCAAAAGAAAAATAAGTGCATATATCAGTATTGTTTTTATTATCCTGATAGTGTATTCTTCTTTTTTTCCTTCAACAAATTTAATTACGCAGTTTACCCATTTTTCCAGTATATGGATATTCTGTCGGAATTTTTTTAATCCTTCCAGAATTTTCGGACGTATTTCCGTAACCCTTTTGTTTATCTTACGTACTTTTTTATCAGTTTCCCATAGAAAACGGACAATCGTAATTGCAATGATTAATTCTGCTATAAATACTATCGTAATTAATAAATACATTTTTATTTTCTTTTCTTTTGTATTATTATTTGAAGTATAAATTAACAGAGAGATAATTGGAATACGCCCAAAGGACTATTTATGTTTGATATGATAAAATTTTATATTTCCTTACTCCTTGCAAGGTCGGCTTATGCCGGCATAAAGCTTTTTTCAAAAAGTTCCGGTACTTCTTTTGCAGGCAAGATGGTTTTGAAATTTTATCCCGATTTCCTCTCAAACTGCCGTGGTTATATTAATAATAAATTTATTACTGTTACCGGAACAAATGGAAAAACAACAACTTCCGGAATTATTTCTCATATAATTGAAAATGCAGGACACAGTGTTATTCATAACCTTAAAGGGGCAAATATGCTGACAGGTGTAGCAAATGTTTTTGCTCTTAATTTGAAACCGTTTAAAAAGTTTGATTATGCCGTTATTGAATCTGATGAGGCTTATTTGCAAAAACTATACGATTATATCAATGCAGATTATCTTATTGTGACAAACCTGTTCCGGGATCAGCTTGACCGTTACGGCGAATTAAATACGACAGCAGGATTGATTAAAAAAGCCATTGATAAAAACAATGACTTAAAGCTTATATTGAATGCAGATGATCCGCTTGTTGCCTCTTTCGGCAAAGATAAAAATGCTCTTTATTACGGGTTTGAAGAGGTTGAGTACGATTGTACATACAATGGTGAATCACATGCTCCTGCAGAAAATTTTAATTGTTTATGCACAGAAGCTTTAAAATATAAAAAAAGATTTTTTGCCCATGAAGGTCACTATTATTGTGAAAAATGCGGCTATAAACGTCCAAAATGTGATTATCCGGCAAAAGTAAGAGTATCTGACAACAGTTCTGAAATCGTTTTAATATATAACGATGAAAGTTATAGGTTTACGGTTAATCTTTCAGGCTTATACAATGCTTATAACGCTCTTGCAGCAATTTCAACAGCTCTTGAATTGGGAATAAGTGCTGATGATATTCAAAAAGCTCTGGATTCTTTTAAATCAATTTTCGGAAGGACGGAAAAAAAGATTATCAAAGGGCACAAAAGCGTAATTCAACTTATAAAAAATCCGACCGGTGCAAGTGAAGTCTTAAAAACTGTTGATTTAAAGTCTAATATCGTTATTGCAATAAACGACAATTATGCAGACGGCAGAGATATTTCATGGCTGTGGGACAGTGATTTTGAATTGCTAAAAGATGCTGAAAAATCAATTATTACCTCGGGCATAAGGGCTAATGATATGGCGTTGAGGTTAAAATATGCCGGAATCCCGCAGGATAAGATTGTTGTGGTACCCGATATAAAAGATGCTATAAACCTTGCGGCAGACACTGCATCAGATAGTGAAGGAATTACAATTCTGCCTTCTTACACGGCTTTGTTGGAAATTAATAAAATGAAATTTTGAGGAAAGGAAAGAGAATGCTTTTAGGTGTAAATATTGATCACGTTGCAACATTAAGAAATGCAAGAGGCGGTTTTGAGCCGGATCCGGTTACAGCTGCAGGCATCTGTGAAAAATTCGGTGCGGCCTCTATTACAACGCATTTAAGAGAGGACAGACGCCATATTAAAGATGCGGATGTTTATGCTCTCTCGGAAACCATTAAAACCCGTTTAAATCTTGAAATGGCTATGGCTGAAGATATTCAGAGGATTGCACTTGAAGTAAAACCTTATTCAATATGTCTTGTACCTGAAAAAAGACAGGAAATTACCACAGAAGGCGGACTGGACGTTGCCGGACAGTTAAGTCAGGTAAAAGAGTTTATAAAACCTCTTCTTGATGCCGGTATTATTGTAAGTTTGTTTATTGATCCGACCAAAAAACAGGTAAGAGCTGCAGCAAAAACCGGTGCACAGTTTATTGAAATGCACACGGGTGCTTACTCGGAAGCTTTCGGAACACCAAAAGAAAATAAAGAGTTTTTAAAGCTGAAAGAAGCAGCGGAATTAGCTCAAAGCCTTGGCTTACAGGTTAATGCAGGGCACGGCTTGAACTATTTCAATGTTCACCGTATGCATGAGATAAAAGGGCTTGTTGAATTGAATATTGGACACAGTATTATCTCAAGAGCCGTATTTACTGGGCTTTCGGAAGCTGTTTCTCATATGAATGACCTTATAAAATAAAGGATTTGTTATGAAAAGTGAAAAAGAAGTCGTTGAAGAAATGCAGGCCGTTGTTGAACAAATGAGGCTTGATGATATAGCGGATAACCCTGACAGTGAGTTTGAAAGTTTTGGCTGCGATTGCTGCGGACAGGAAAAACCTCTTGCCGGTTCCATTGAATACGAGGGCTACAGGTTGTGTAATGACTGTGTTTTACTTGCGGAAACAGGTTTTGCTCTCAAACGCTTTGATAAAATTCAGGATTTGATTGATGCAATGGAAGATAAGCGGCTGGAAGGGCTTTGTGACTTTATTAAAAAGGAAGAAAATAAAAGCAACAATTAAACTTTAAATGTTGTTTAGTGTATAATATTTATATGGATAAGAAGATTTCGGATAAGGTGATTAATCGTTTAACCCTTTATCACTGTATTTTGGATGATTATATTGAAAGTAAGGTGGAATTTATTTCCAGCAAGCAGATTGCGTCACTTTTGAATATTGATGATTCGCAGGTGAGAAAAGATATTAATTTACTGAATAATTCCGGAAAAGGCAGAGTCGGGTATTTTGTCAAAGAATTAAAAAAGTCTATAGAAGATACTCTCGGGTTTACAAAAACTAAAAATGCATTTATTGTTGGGGCGGGAAATCTCGGTATGGCTCTTGCAAAATATGATAATTTTACAAATTACGGGCTGAATATTGTTGCTCTTTTTGACAATGATAAGAAGAAAATTGGCGGAACCGTTAATTACAAATTAATACTTGATGTTTCAAAACTTCCTAATCTTGCAAAAAAATCCAATGTCGAAATTGCAATTCTTACAGTACCGAAACTTTATGCACAGCAGACTGCTGACTATCTTGTTAAGGCTGATATCAAATATATATGGAATTTTACCCCTGTTGTTTTGAAAGTTCCAAATGATGTTCAGGTTTGGAATGAAAATCTAATGGGAAATTTTTTGCAGTTTACGTATAATATTTAATAAAAGGAGATTATTATGAGTGAAAATTTTAATATCCCCGCAACTGTTCCGGCTTTAGCTAAAAAAGAACTTGAAAAACTTTTTAGGGGAAATTTGAATTTTGTAAACGGAATGCCGACTGCCAAGAATATGTCGCTTGAAACTCTTAAAAAATATGCCTTTCATCAGGAACCTTATGCAGCAGTGCTTAGTTGTTCAGATTCAAGAGTCGTTCCGGAAATTATCTTTGATTGCGGAATCGGGGAACTGTTTGTAATAAGAGTTGCCGGAATTACAGCAGGACCGAATGTTATTGAAAGTATTGAATACGCGGTGAAAAAACTGCAGGTTCCGCTTGTGATTCTGCTGGGACACGATGATTGCGGGGTTATGAAATATGCAAAAGAGCATTATCCTGAGATTACAGAAGATTTTCAATCTATTATAAAGTGTGTTTATCCGGTTCTTGATAAAAAAGAAGATATCACCTGTCATAACTATTTTGCTCAGGAACATACACGCTGGGTTGAAGAAGTTTTGCTTGAGAAGTCAAAAATAGTTAAAAACGCAGTGGATGATGGCAGCCTGTATATCGCAAAATGCCATTTTGACCATTCTACAGGACTTGTAAATTTAATATAGCCGATTCGGGTAATTAATAAATAATATTCAAGAAAATATAATACCTTAAAGTTAAATTTTAACTATAAGGAGAATTTATATGAACTCAACTTTTTCCGTAGCTGTTAAAAACACTATCCCGCAATATTGTGTTTTACCGCAGTCAGGATTCCTTGATTTATTAAATAAAGATTTAATTAGTAATGCCGGCGAAAAATACCGTAAGGAAATTATTTACAGACGCAATTCTTCCAGAATTGAACGTATCCATTTTTTTGACAAAGAAACCGGTGTAAGGATTAAAACTAATTATTACGATTATTTTGATGATAACAAGTTAAAATCTGTTGATGAATATGATGAAAAAACAGGGGAAAAAGTTCGCTCAACAAACTACACACTCTATAAATCCGTAACCGAATATAACAAAAAATCCGGTAAAAAATTAAAAACAGTAAATTACAGTCTTAGAGATGAAAATAAAATAGCCTCAATTCACGAATATCACAGTATTTACGATAAAGTGTCACGGATTTCTATATTTCGTCCTGACGGTAAAAGCATCAGTATGGTTAAAGAAATTAATCCTTTGACAGACAGAGTTGAGCAATGTATAAATTATAAAAAAGATTCAAATGTTATCAGTTCTGTTTCAAGGTATGAATTTCAAAATAATAAAATGGTTAAAACTACCTGCTATTACCGTGATAATACTGAATCTGTCAGAGAATTTAAAACGCCTGTTATTTCTGATATAGAGAAGGCTAAAACTGCAAAATTGATAGATAATTTGTTTAAAAAGAATCTTAATTTTAAAATGCTGCAGCTTTAGACCTGTGACCTAAAATGGTTGCGGCATATGTAATTAAACAGCCGCAAGCTGGTTGATGTTATATAGATGTCTAAGACCTTCCAGAGTGAGGGTCGGATTAATAAAATCAAAGTTACGTTTTAAATATGGTGCAACAAACCCCGCATAACCGCCCGTTGCAACGATTACGGCTTTTGTTCCCAGTTCGGTTTCGCACTGTTCAATGAGTCCGTCTATCATGCAGGCACAACCTCTGATTACTCCTGAAAGTATAGCATCCACAGTGTTATTTCCGATGGCTGTTCTTGATTCTGCAACTTCAATTCTCGGAAGCTTTGAGGTGAACGCATTGAGGGTTCTTAATTGCAGGTTAATCCCGGGAGCAATTACTCCGCCCACAAATTCACCTTCTTTATTCACAATATCAAAAGTTGTCGCAGTTCCGAAATCAATTACAATAACCGGATGATTGTATAAAACATACGCTCCTGCCGCATTTGCAATCCTGTCTGCTCCGACTTCATCAAGGTTCGGCATATTTATTTTTATGCCGGTATTTATTTTTGCTGACAGCATTAACGGTTTAATTTTAAACACATTATATACTGCACTTGTAAATTTTTCATTTAACTCTTCTACAACAGATGAAATAATACATCCTTTAATATCATAATTTTTAAATAAAGATTTTAATAGCACTTCATATTCCTCAAGCGACAAATCTTTGTCGGAGGCAAGTCTGAAATCCTCAATAAGTGCTTCATTATCAAATAAACCGAGTGTTATACTCGTATTTCCTATATCTGCTGTTAATAACATCAAAATAATCCTCGCTAGTCTGCAAGGATTATTTTAACCCAAAAAAACTTTTATGCAAAGCTATTGATTAGTTGCAGCTGTCTGAGAACCGTTAAGAATGTTGCCAATCATAGCAGGATCTCTTCTCAGCATATTAACAAAAGCTGTTGCTTGTGTATAAGTTTCCTCAATAGGATTTTGTTTTTTCAATTTTTTTAATTCTTCTGCTTTGTCGCCGTGTCCGATTCCTGTAATAGCATTTATGCCCATAATGCAAGCCTCCTTATGCTTGTACATAATACTCATATCTCATGTATATATATAAAGTATTTCTTTTCAAAGAAATTGCGTGAAACTGAATATTTTGTTACATAAGTTTACATTTTGTATTTTATTGGCTGACATATTGGCGTAAACCTGTTAAAAAAGCTAATTCTTCAGTATTATCCTTTTTCAAATCATTTTGTAAAAGACTAATTTTTGTATCAATTTCGTTCAAGATAGCAGGATTCTCTCTTGAAGAAACTCGCGGATAGTAGTCTAAAGTTTTGAAGATATCAAAGTCTTTTCGTTTTTCAAAGGCTTTTAGATATTTTTCTATATAATCAAGTGTGAAAAGTTCAGGGTGATACATTCCTGATTCATTAATAAATCTGTTGAATTTATAC
>JADIND010000158.1 GCA_017694215.1 Candidatus Scatousia excrementipullorum
TATTTAACATATTTTTTAGTTTATCGAAATTTTTGCTTTTTGCAAGTTCATTCTGCAAAAAGTCCGGAAACGATTCAAAAAGCCTGTCACCTTTAAATTTTTTCAAAAGATAGGGGAGCGAATTTCTTTTATAAATCTGAAAAGCAGCAATTCCCGCAGTAATAAGGCCGGCACCGGCTATAGCAGAGTTTCTTACAAGATTTTTATTGCTATTTTTTTCAAAAACGTCATTGCCGGTGCTTGCAACTTGAGAGGAAACCTGGGATGGTCTTTTTTTATTTTCATCTGCTGCTTCACAAAAATACGGCATATAACCGCGTGCTGAACTAATAAATGTACATGCTGAAATTTTCATATTTACTCCTAACTTTTTATTTAAATGATTTGCAAGAAAACTAAATTAAGTATTAAACAAATAAAATATTTTTACAAGTTATAAAATTAATAATTCGGAACAATTTTTGCATCTACCTCCTTTCTGGCATTAAGAGAATTCGAGAGGCTGTTTGCAAGTTCCGCCGCAGTATTGGCACTATAGAATTTACCGCTTGTAACAAGAGAAGTACACTCAAGCTGTGCAAGATCATCTTCGTTATCAATATTAAAAGCAATGACGTCAATAACTACGTCTTTACGAACTTTTATAAGTTCCATAACAAATTTACACGGGCTTTCATCACAATTTTCACCTCCGTCAGTCAGTAATATGATGTGTTTTTTCCCGGGAAATCCCATGAAATCATATTTAATTGCCTGCTTTAGCGAATAAGTAATCGGTGTCATTCCACGCGGACGTGTTTTAAGAAGGGAAGTTTCAATATTTAAAGCATTATTTTTGGCAGGCGGAACCAGAAGTGTTGATGCCTTGCATGCTTCAAAAGGAGTAAACCCCATTTTATGCCCGTACACTCTCAGACCGATACGGGAATCGCTGCTGACAGTCGGAAGAATTTTACGCATAGTATCCAGCATCAAATCAACTTTGCTTTCCCCATCCAAATATTCTGTCATACTGTTTGAAAAATCAAGAATAAAAAGAGTCATCTCGCTGCTGCCGCTACTGTAAGAATAATTGTCCGGAGTATAAATACCATAATCAGAAGCAAAAACAGGAATTGAAATTAATGAGAAAAATAATAACAATTTTTTCATACTAAAACATTTACCGGAAAGATAAAATTTATACATTCACGAACAGGATAATATTAAGAATGGCGTAACATTTTGACAATAAATAATTAATGTAGTCTAATAAGTATAAGACTTGGAATAATTATGTATATCAAACAACTTGAAATCGACAACTTCAAATCATTTGCCAACCGTTCGGAAATTCCTCTGTTAAAAGGATTCACTACGGTTTCCGGCCCTAACGGCTCAGGTAAAAGTAATATCATAGACAGCGTTCTTTTTGCTCTCGGACTTGCTAACGCCAGTGAATTGCGTGCGGAAAACCTTTCACATTTTATTTCAACTTATACCAAAAGAAATGAGGCTTTTGTAAAGGTTACCTTTGGCGATATGGATAACGGTGAGGATTTAAGTATTGCAAGACGCATAAGAAAATCATCCCAGGGATATGCAAGCACATATTACGTAAATGACAGCGTTACAACTCTCACAAATGTACATGCACTTCTTGAAAAATATAATGTTACTCCTAACAGCTATAACGTCATGATGCAGGGTGATGTACAGGGAATCACAAACTGTACACCTAAAAACAGACGAAAAATTATTGACGAAATTGCAGGAATTGCAGATTTCGACAGAAGAATAGATCAGGCAACAAATGAATTAGCAGATGTAGAGCAGAGAGTTGAGCGTTCCTCTGTTGTGCTCGGCGAAATTGAAAACATGCTGGAGCAACTTAAAGAAGAACGGGAAGTCGCAATAAAATATCAAAAATTACGCGAAGAAAAAACTTCTCTTGAAGGACAGATCACCAAAGTAAGATTTTTTGATATAAAACGAAATCTGGAAATTGCTCATACTAATATTCTTGAATCAATTAAAAAGAAAAAACAGGAAGAATTAAAAAACAAAGACCTTGATGAAAGATTAACCCTGATAAAATCGAAATATCAGGAGATTTCTGAGCTCGTTAAAGAAAAAGGTGAAGCTCAACAGCTTGAGCTCAAAAAACAGGAAGAATCATTAAAAGGGGAAATTGACAGAAAAAATAACGCAATAAATTTTGCGGATAAACAAATTCTTGAAAATAAAAAGACCGCTGAAAATGCAAGAAACGGTATTGAAAAATTTAATCATCAAATTGAAGATATCAAACTTAATATCACTCTAAAAGAAGAAAATATTAAAAGGATTGAGAAAGAAATTGAGGACAAGAAAGCCGAACTGAAAAAAATCCTTGAAGACATGACAGGATTAAGTACAACGGCTGAACAATACATTGAAAAAAGAAACACTCTGCGAAAAGTGCTGGAAGACTTACAGGATGAAGAAACTGCGTTAATAAAAGAAAAATTACCTCTGGAAAATGATTTAAAAAACCTTCAGCAGGCAGTTTCCGACGCCAAAGAAAAACTGTCAGAACTGGAAGAATTAAAAGCAAATTTCTCATCAAATTATGATTTAAAGAAACAGCTTGTTGAGCAGCTCGGGAAAGAATTGAACGATTTTAAACAGATTCAGCAAAACACAATGCAGGAACTTGATACAACAAACAATGAAATCAATGATTTAAATTACAATATCAGAATGGCGGATAATAAACTGTCAAATTTAGAAGCTAAAAAGCAGTATGCAAATCAAAGTATGGGCAATGCCGTTGACAGAATTATAAATGCTAAATTAAAAGGTGTCCATGCTCCTCTGGTTAAACTCGGAACAGTCGACAAAGAGTATTCTACGGCGATGGAAATAGCTTTTGGCGGAAGAATGTCGCACATAGTTGTTGATGATGAGCATGTGGCATCCGTTGCGATTGAATTATTAAAATCCTCCGGAGGCGGAAGAACAACTTTTATTCCGCTGAATAAAGTTCAAAAAGCTCCAACACGTCTTTCCCTTCCAAAAGACAAAGGGGTTATTGATTTTGCAATCAATCTTGTTGACTTTGACGATAAATACATAAATGCATTCTACTATGCAGTTGGTGACACTATAGTCGTTGAAGATATGGAGTGTGCTAAAAAATTAATCGGCAGATACAGAATGGTTACGCTTGCCGGAGAATTATTTGAAAAATCCGGTGCTATTACCGGTGGTTCAATGAAAAAGAGTGGATTAAGTTTTTCTCAAAATGACGATGCCGAACTTGAAGAATTTAGGAAAAAAGTTAAAATGCTGGAAGAAAAGCTTTCCTCTTTAGAATCAAAAAAGGCTTCACTTGAATCAAAACTTCAGTCAATCAGGCAAAATTATTCTGATTCCCTCAGTGAATTTTCAAAAGCTAAAGTTGAACTTGACAATATGAATACAAGTTATGCAAACAGCGAAAATTTGCTGAAAGAAAAGTCAGATTATATTACTCAAAATGAGCCAAAAATTCAGGATTTAAATAAAAAACTTGATAAACTTGAAGAAAAAAATGTAGAAGTTTATGACAAAATTCTGGAAACAAAAACTCAGATTGAAGAAATTGAAAAGCTTATTAATGATAAAGATTTAAAAGATTTAAAAGAAAAAACAGAAGGCGTTGAAAAGGAAATAAAACGACTTCAGGCAAATCTTATGACGGCACAAAATGATAAAAATGACCTGGAACGCCAGATTTTATTTAATCAGAACTTAATAACAACACGAGAAGAAGAAATTGCAGAAAAAGAAAAATCTAACGTTAAACTGGAAGAAGATAAAGCTGTTTTTAAAAAGGATATAGAACATCTGAACGAAAAAGTTGAAGTCTTGCTGGAAGAAATTTCTAAAATAGAAGAAAAACTTGGTGAACTTTTAAAACAGCGTGATGAAATAAATGATGAACTTCTGGGACTCGAAAAGCAAAAGCATATAAGCAGTACTGATATTGAAAGAATTGCTGAAGAAATTGAATCATTTAAAGCAAGAAGACGCGAACTGGAGCCGCAGCTTGAAACTGCCAAGCAGGAATTAATCGACAGCGGAGCAGATGTGGATAAGCTTGAACCTGTTGAAATATCGATTGAAGAAATCACTTCAAAAATTCAGCGTCTGGAAAAGAAAATGAATGAATTAGGTGATGTTAATATGCGTGCTTTAACTACCTATGACGAAAAACTGGCACGTCAGACCGAAATAAAAGAACAAATTGAAGTGCTTTCAAAAGAACGCAAAGAAATCTTAGACAGAATGCACAGTTACGAACAGTTGAAAAAAGAAACATTCATGAAAACTTTCAACAACATAAATGAAAACTTCAAGAGTGTATTCCACCAGCTTTCGGAAGGTGAAGGAGAACTTAAACTGGAAACCCCTGATGACCCGCTTAACGGAGGGCTTACCATTGAAGCCCAGCCGAGAGATAAAAAACTCCAGCGTCTTGAGAGTATGTCAGGCGGAGAAAAAGCACTTACGGCACTGGCTTTTGTATTTGCAATACAAAGATATATGCCGTCTCCGTTCTATGCATTTGATGAAGTCGACGCAAGTTTGGATACAATGAATGTTGAACGTATCGCCCAAATGGTGCAGAACCAGTCAAAAGATACGCAATTTATAGTAGTTAGTCACAGAAAACCTATGATAGAATCAGCTAATAGGACAATCGGTGTAACTCAAAAAGAAAAGGGCATAACAAGAGTAACAGGAGTAAAACTTAGAGACTGATGGAAGCTTTAGCTGTAAAACAACAAAATCTGGATTTACCTGAGATTGAACGTAATGTCGATAATGAGGGCATAGGTTTTCTTGTCGATATGGCAAAATCGGGTAAAATTGACCCGTGGAATATCAATATCGTTGATATTACGGATAAATATCTGGCACATCTTTGCGAAATGAAATCTCAAAATTTAAGACTGACAGGACGTGCATTTCTATTTGCTTCGGTACTTTTAAATATGAAATCAAAGGTTCTTGACGGTGTTGATGTTTTGCAGTTTCAGGATGAAGCTGAGAATAATCTGGAATTTGATGATGACGGTTTTCTTGTTGAATATCCGGAAGAAGATTATATTCCGACCGCCAATGCACAGACTATTGATGACGTTTTACAAAGACGTACTAGCGTAAGACTTAACCGAAATCGCGTCGTTACTTTGCGTGACTTGATCCGCCAGTTGGAATTTTACGAAAAACTTGAGAAAAAACAATCACTAAAACAGGCTCACGAAAGAGCTAAAAACAGAGTAAGTTCATATGCACGATTTACTCCGGATGATATTATTAATCTTGCACACGAAGAATATATTGAAGATTGTGTTTTAAGATTAAAAGGAAATCTTGCTCAAATGTTTGAGAAAGAAGAAAAAATAGAATTAAATGAACTTGCTGTTCTTGGCATGGATAAAATCAGTGCTTATATTGCTTTGTTGTTTTTAACGGCAGAAACAGACTATGATCTGGTTCAAGATGAGTTTTATTCAGATTTGTATGTGGTCAGAGGTGAAAATGGAACAGTTGAAAGCTCGAATTGAAGCTGTTTTATTCACAACGGCTCAGGCACTTTCGATAAAAGAAATTGCAGATATATTAAATGAAGAAGATGTTGATAAGGTTGAAGAAGCGATGCTCGATCTTATTATGGATTATGCCTCACGAGAAGGTGCTTTGGAAATTGATGATGAAAACGGATATATTCTTCAGGTCAAAGAAGAACATATGGATATCGTTGAGAAACTTTGTCCGGTTGAGCTTAAACCTGCAGTCTTGAGAACACTTTCCGTTATTGCATTAAAAGAACCTATAAGACAGACCGATTTGAAAGAACTCCGCGGATCAAATGCCTATGAACATGTTCAAGAATTACTGGAAAAAGGTCTTATAAGCCGGACAAAAGACAAAAACGGACGAAGTTACAATTTAAAGACGACTCCAAAATTTGCAGAATATTTTAAGTTAAAAGGAGATACACGTTCGCTGGCTAAATTACTTGAAATTGATAAGGGAGTAAAGGATAATGAGCTTTCGTAAATTTCTTACGGGATTGCTTATCGCATCGGTTATCTTTGTTATTTGTGTTAAAAGTTTACCGGTACTATATTTTAATTTGAGCAAATCAGCTTATGAAAAACAAGATTTTGTAAAATCATATAAATACATAACAAATGCAACAAATCTTGCCCCTAAAAATTCAGATTACAGATATCAATATGCACTTACAC
>JADIND010000159.1 GCA_017694215.1 Candidatus Scatousia excrementipullorum
CTGGGTTATATCTGCCGTAATTTGTATATGTATATGCACTCTCCTTATGCTTGACGAAAAAAAAGAGAAATTAGAAGGTGAGGGGCTGGCAGGATAAATAAAGGTAACAAAGCCTTGGCTCCCTTTTTATAAAGGTGGAAAGAAGGGGGATTTTTTCTCATGTCATTCTGAAACGTTAACCGCTGCGGCTTACGGAAATTGCGACTGTTCAGAATCTCTTTTTCTATACCGGCGGCAAGCTCCTGAACAGCTTGAAAAATAGAGTTTTGCCTTAAAAGGCTCAACTAATTTTTCTACGCTTTCAGGATGACATTGTGTTTGCAAATGCTGGTCAGGCACGCAATAACGATTTATACAGAGAAAAAGCGGGATATTATAATCCCGCTTTTTGTAATAATTTTTTGAAAACTATTCTTCTTCATCCTGTTTGTATTTTACAAGACCTGCAGTAACCGCGTACATTGCGGCTGAAATATCTCTTACGCTTTCAAAAGGCCCGTATTTTTTGATGAATGATGCTACATCAAAATTTTGCAGATATCTTTGCAAGGCTGTTTTTGATGCATCTGTAAGATTTGCGGCAATAAGAATATTCTGGATGTAGCCTTCTGCTTTTTCTTCAACTGTTTCTTCATCCAGATCTTTTGATGAAAATGCTACCTGATCTGTTTCCTGTTTATCGGTTACGGCAGCTTCTTCTTCCTGTGCCTGTTGTTGTTCCAGCTCTTCTTCGTCTTCTTCGGTAAGGCCTTTTACATAAGCGGCTTTTGCTGTTGTTGCACTCGTAATTTCCATAAATCCGTCCTTTCTAAAACAATAGTTTCATATAATAAAACGGATATTTTTTATTAAAACTTTAGGAATTGTTAAAAAAAATTACAAATCAAAAATTCTTAGTTTTTTTATTTTTTAATTTTTATTAAAATAACCTTGCCCCTTTATTAATTACAGTATTTTTAATATATAATATTTTTGAGGTACCGATTATTGAAACATTCAAAATTAACAGCCCTGATATTTATAGCATTGTTTTTAGGTGTTCTGACGGGACATTTTTTCCCTGCATTTGCAGTAAAAATGCATCCGTTTGCAGAGATATTTTTGCGAATGGTGAAAATGATTATTGCACCGTTGCTTTTTTCGACCCTTGTTGTTGGAATTGCCGGGCATGATGATGCAAAAAGCCTCGGCAAAATCGGGCTTAAAACAATAATTTATTTTGAAGTCGTAACTACCCTTGCTCTTGTTATAGGGCTTGGAATGGCAAATATAATAAAGCCCGGCGTTGGATTTGTGACAGGAACTTCTCCTGATGCTCTGCAAATGCAGCAGGCCGGTATGATGGCTGCAACACACGCTCATACGTCTGTCAGTGAAATGGTTACGAGTATTTTTCCTACAAGTATAGTTGATGCTATGGCACAGGGAAATTTGCTGCAGATTGTGGTATTTTCAATATTCTTTGCTCTGGCTATTTGTGCTGTGGGCAAGGCTGCGGAACCGGTTGTAAATCTTTTGAATTCTGTTTCGCAGATTATGTTTAAGTTTACTGAATACGTTATGTATTTTGCTCCGCTCGGGATATTCGGTGCGATTGCAGCAACTGTAGGGGCAAACGGTTTATCTGTATTAAAAAGTTATTTCAAAATAATAGGAGCATTGTACCTTGCACTGGCTGTGTTTGTTCTTCTGGTTTTGATTATAGCCTGCAAGATTGTGAAAATATCTTTCAGAAGTCTTTTGAGTGCTTTGCAGGAACCGGCTCTGCTGGCGTTCACAACTGCAAGCTCAGAGGCCGCATTCCCGAAGGCTATGGATATAATGGAGCGTTTCGGGGTTCCGAAAAAGATTGTAGGGTTTGTAATGCCGACCGGATATACTTTTAATCTTGACGGCAGTACTTTATACCTTGCTATGGCAGTAATTTTTTCATCACAGATTGTCGGGATAAATCTTGATTTGAACCAGCAGCTTATTATAATGCTTGCACTTATGCTGACAAGTAAGGGAGTTGCAGGTGTTCCCAGAGTTTCTTTAATTGTTCTTGCAGGTACTCTTGCAAGTTTCAATATTCCGATACTGGGGGTTGCAATACTTCTCGGTATAGATCAGATTCTTGATATGGGACGTACTACGGTGAACCTTATCGGGAACTGTGTTGCGACTGTTGTTATCGCCCGCTGGGAACGCGTTTTTGATTATGATAAAATGAAAGAGTTCGTCAGAATTTCTAAAGAAGAAAGTATCGGACATGATATTCAAAAATTCAAAGAAGAACATATACATAATAATAAAAAATTGAAGGAAGAAATAAAAGAAGGATAAAAGAAGATGAGTAATGAAACAAAAGTGGAATTGAAGGACACTTTAAATTTGCCGCAGACAACTCTTGCGATGAGAGCAAATGCTACTGTCAGAGAACTGGAAATTCAAAAATTCTGGGAAGAACATGATATTTATAATAAAATTATTAACAATCGAGATAAGGCAAATAAATTCATTTTGCATGACGGGCCTCCTTATTTGAGTTCCGAAAAAATTCACGTCGGAACAGCTTTAAACAAAATTCTTAAAGATATTTTATTAAAGTATAAGGCACAATCCGGTTTCTACACACCGTATGTTCCTGGTTACGACGGTCACGGTCTGCCGATTGAAAACGCCGTTGTAAAAAATATTAAAGGAGGAAGAAGTGCAGTGACTCCTGCTGAACTCAGAGCAAAGTGCAGAGAGTTTGCTCATAAAAATCTGAAGGGTCAGGAGAGTGAATTTAAGCGTCTCGGTGTTCTTGGTGATTGGGAACATCCTTATTTAACTATTAATCCTGAATTTGAAGCAGAGCAGATAAGAGTTTTCGGCGAGATGTATAAAAAGGGTTATATCGAAAAGGGTATGAAACCTGTTTACTGGTGTGCATCCTGTGAAACGGCTCTTGCTGAAGCAGAAGTTGAATATGCTGATCATACTTCAACATCAATTTATGTCCGCTTTAAATTTGATGAAGAATCAACTGAAAAAATCAATAAATTGATTGCGGGTACGGCGGATAAAGACATATACTCAGTAATCTGGACGACGACCCCGTGGACAATTCCTTCAAATATGGCAATCAGTATGCACCCGAAATTTGAATATACTTTCTTTGAATATAAGGGTGATATTTATGTTACGGCTCAGGAACTTTTGGCAAGTTTCCTGAAAGATGTTGAATGGGATGAATCTGACATTAAGGTTATCGGAACTTGCAGAGGGCAGGATTTGGAACTTTTGAATACAAAACATCCGCTTTTTGACAGAAAATCTCCGATAATTTTAGGTGAACATGTTACTCTGGATGCAGGTACCGGTTCTGTACACACGGCACCGGGACACGGTCTTGAGGACTATGAGGTCGGATGCAGATACGGTATTGAAGTATTTTCTCCGTTAGACAGCAGAGGTGTTTGGACAGAAGCCGTCAACGATAAAGATTTGGAAGGTGTTCCTTATTACAAAGGCAACTCAATCGTTATTGAAAAGCTTAAAAATTGCGGTGCGTTGCTGAAACAACAGGATATCAGCCACAGTTATCCGCACTGCTGGAGATGCAAAAATCCGGTAATTTACCGTGCAACTCCGCAATGGTTTGTTAAAGTTGACAAATTCAGAGAACAAACTCTTGAGGCAATTAAGGGCGTTAAATGGATACCGGCAAGCGGTGAAGCAAGAATTTCCAACATGGTTGCAGGACGTACAGACTGGTGTATTTCCCGTCAGCGTGCATGGGGTGTGCCTATTCCTGTATTCTATTGTGAAGATTGCGGTGAAGTTATCGTAACAGATGAAACAATAGAAAATGTTGCAAAAATATTTGAAAAAGAAAGTTCTGATGCGTGGGTTAAATATCCGGCAGAAGATTTATTACCGAAAGGTTTCAAATGTCCGAAATGCGGAAAAACTCACTTTAAAAAAGAAAACGATATTATGGATGTTTGGTTTGATTCGGGTATTACATGGCGTGCCGTTGTAAACAAGCGTTCTGCCGAACTGGGCACCACTCCGGTTGAGATGTATCTGGAAGGTTCAGACCAGCATAGAGGCTGGTTCCAATCGTCGCTTTTGACCTCGGTTGCAACTCAGGGTATTGCTCCTTATAAATCTGTGCTTACCCATGGGTTTGTTTTCGGCGAAGACGGAAGAAAAATGTCCAAGTCTCTCGGGAATTATATCAGACCTGATGAAATTATTAATACCTACGGGGCTGATATTTTAAGACTATGGGCTGCATCAGTTGACTACAGAAATGATACAAAAATCGGTAACAATATTATCAAACAGCTTGCGGAAATCTTTAAGAAAACGCGAAACACTTCAAGATTTTTGGTCGGAAACTTGTTTGACTTTGATCCTGCGGTTGACTATGTAAAATATGAAGAGTTGAAAGAACTTGATAAATTTGCACTTCATAAATTGAACCAGCTTATTGAAAATGTTACGGAAGCCTTTGACAATTATGAGTTCTACAAGTATTTCCAACAGCTTCAAAATTTTGCGGCAGTTGACTTAAGTTCATTCTATCTTGATATTGTAAAAGACAGACTATACACGGCCGGTAAAAAATCACTTTCCCGTCGTGCTTGTCAGACTGTTTTGTATGAAGTATTGCAGACCCTTGTAAGAATACTGGTTCCTGTAATGCCTCATCAGGCAGAAGATATCTGGATGAGTGTTCCTGAATGTCAAAAAGACGGGCTGGAAAGTATTCTTCTTTCGAATTGGCCAAAAGCGAAGGCTGAATGGAACAACCCGAAACTGGAAGAAGATTTTGCAAAAATTCTTAAGGCCAGAGAAGTTGTTACCCGTGCAATCGAGCCTTTAAGAGCGGATAAAAAGGTCGGAAGTTCTTTAGAAGTGGCAGTTTATGTCAGTGTTAAAGATAATTCAGTGCTTAAAGCCGACGAAGATGAATTATGTAATATCTTTATTACATCACAGGCTTATGTGACGGATGAAAAGCCTTCCGGTGTGCTTAATGAATATAAAGAAGACGATTACACCGTCTGGGTAACTAAAGCAGAAGGTGAAAAATGTGCAAGATGCTGGAAATACAGAAAGCTTAATTCTGACGGTATCTGTGAAGAATGCATTGACGCAATTAAATAACTAAAAAAGGAGGATTTTTAAATCCTCCTTTTTTTGAAAAATTACAGCATTTTGGTATACCGCTTCCTTTTAACAGTAACGTTATTTACAGCTTAAAAATATTTTACTGAACTATCGATTTTATGCTTACTATAAAAAGCCAGCCGTAAAAAGAAAAATTCAACAGTATAAGTAAAAATAATAAAATCGGGGTTATGAATTTTTTAGATTTAAAACATCTTACAATATAACTTATATAAGACCCTGCAAGTAAAAGCATTACAAGCGGCGGAATAAATACACCCGCTAAAAATAAAATATCTGAAATATGATAATTTTTTAGAAATTTTAAAACTTCAGCAGCATGAGGCACCATACTTATCATTCCAAATAGTAAAAATAAAAGACAGAAATTAACAACAGGTAAAAATGTTAAAAGCAGATTAAATTTAATATAATCCCATTGTTCTCCGGCTGCAATTTCGCTATCTGTATCAAAATAATTTTTAAACTGATGTCTGAACTGTTCAATAAAACTTCTCATAAATTATTTATATCATATTCATATAATTGTGTAAAGCCGGATAAATTTACAATTTTTACAAAAGGTAAAGCTATGATATAATAATATGAGCAGGAAGGGTGAATTTATGCCGTTTGAATTTGAAAGACAAAAAATAAAAGACGTAATTCTTATAAAGCCGGAAGTTTTCGGTGACAACAGAGGCTTTTTTATGGAAACATACAAAAAGTCCGAGTTTGCCGCAAACGGAATTTGTGAAGAATTTAATCAAGATAACCATTCGAAATCCTCTGCAAGAGTTTTACGCGGACTGCATTATCAGGAAAGTCCGTACGGGCAGGCAAAAATTGTAAGGTGTGTCAGAGGCAGAATTTACGATGTCGCTGTTGATATAAGACCGGATTCTGAAACTTTCGGGCAGTATGTAAAAGTGGAACTTTCGGAAGAAAACAAAAATATGCTCTATATTCCTGAAGGTTTTGCTCATGGATTTGTTGTACTTTCCGACGGGGCAGAACTTTGTTATAAGGCAAGCGGTGAATATAATCCGCAGGCTGACAGAGGTATTCTATGGTGCGATAAAGACATCAATATTGACTGGGAAATAGATTTTGAGCCGATTTTATCAGAAAAAGACAAAGGACAAAAACTTTTGAAAGAAGTGTTTACGAAAGACCGGAGGAAATAAATGACAACGATACTTGTAACCGGCGGAGCCGGATTTATTGGAAACTGTTTTATAAGACATATGCTTGAACATCATCCGGATTACAAAATAGTTAATCTCGATGCCCTGACTTATGCCGGAAATCTCGAAAATCTCTACGATGTGAAAGACAATCCGAATTACGAATTTGTAAACGGAGATATCTGCGACAAACCTCTTGTAAGACAACTTGCGGCAGGAGTAGATATTATTGTAAATTTCGCGGCGGAAAGTCATGTTGACCGCTCCATTACGGGGCCGGAAATTTTTGTTGAAACAAATATAAAAGGTACTTTGAATCTTTTGCAGGCAGCAAAAGAATTCAATATAGAAAGATATCTGCAGGTTTCAACAGATGAAGTTTACGGGTCGCTGGGTAAAACCGGATATTTCACCGAAGAAACTCCGCTGGCTCCGAACAGCCCTTATTCTGCCTCAAAAGCCGGTGCGGATATGCTTGTGAGAGCATATTACGAAACTTATAAGCTTCCTGTCTTAACAACAAGATGTTCAAATAATTACGGCCCGTATCAGTATCCGGAAAAACTTATTCCTTTCTTTATTTCTAAACTTTTAAAAGGTGAAAAAGTTCCGGTTTACGGGGACGGGATGAATGTCAGGGACTGGTTATACGTATATGACCACTGTTCGGCAATCGATACTGTTCTGCACAAAGGCAGAGTCGGTGAAGTTTACAATATCGGCGGTCATAACGAAAAGACAAACCTTGAAATTACACACCTGATTCTGGATGCAATGAACAGGGATGAAAGCTGTATTGAGTTTGTCGAAGACAGGCTCGGACATGACAGACGATATGCAATCAGCAATGAAAAAATAAAATCGGAACTCGGCTGGGAACCTTCCGTCACTTTTGAAGAAGGAATTCTCCTCACAATAGACTGGTATTTGAATAATCAGGCATGGATGAAATCTGTTGAGATGAAAAAAGGGAGTATTTATTAATGAAAATTCTCGTAACCGGTGCAAAAGGAATGCTGGGGCAGGATTTGTGCCCGATACTGGAAGACAACGGAGATATCGTAATTGAAACAGATATAGATACTCTGGATTTGACAAAAGGAAATGATGTCGAAAAATTTGTAAAAGATTTAAAGCCGGATGCGGTAATTCACTGTGCAGCTTATACAGCTGTGGATAAAGCAGAGGAAGAACCGGAAAAAGCCGAATTAATCAACGCTCATGGTACGGAAAATATTGCAAAAGTCTGTGGTGAACTTGATATTCCGATAGTTTATATTTCAACGGATTATGTTTTTGACGGATGTAAAACAACACCTTATGAGCCTGACGATGAAGTAAATCCGCAGACAGTTTACGGAAAAACAAAGCTTTTGGGCGAAGTGGCCGTAAAAAAATACTGTAAAAAATATTATATAGCAAGAACAAGCTGGCTGTACGGGCACCACGGCAAAAATTTTGTTGAAACAATGATTTCTTTAGCTGAAAAAGGTAACGAAATTAAAGTTGTGGATGATCAAATCGGGTGTCCGACCTGGACTGTAGAACTTGCAAACGGTATTGTAAAATTATTTTCAAAACCGTACGGAACATACCACGTTTGCGGTTCCGGTGAAACAAGCTGGTACGGGTTTGCGAAAGAAATTTTTTCCCAGACCGGCATGAATGAGGTTAAACTTTCACCATGTACGACGGAGGAATTTCCCCGTCCTGCAAAACGCCCGAAATACAGCGTTATGGATAATCAAAAAATCTGCAGAAACTGGAAAGCCGCTCTGCACGATTATGTGGAACTGCGAAATTTTTAAATTAATGAGGAGGATTTTATGAAAGGAATAGTTTTAGCAGGCGGGGCGGGAACAAGATTGTATCCAAGTACGATTTCCGTATCAAAACAGCTTATTCCTATTTATGACAAACCGATGATTTATCATCCGATTTCGGTACTTATGCTTGCCGGTATCCGGGAAATTCTTATTATCTCAACCCCGCAGGATTTACCGAATTTCAAAAGACTCCTCGGTGACGGATCTCAGTTTGGCGTAAATTTTTCCTACAAAGAACAGCCGAGTCCGGACGGACTTGCTCAGGCGTTCATTATAGGAGAAGAATTTATCGGACAGGACGCTGTTGCACTCGTTCTCGGTGATAATATTTTTTACGGCGGAGGTTTTTCCGGCAAATTAAATCATGTTGCAGCTGATATAAAACAAAACGGCGGTGCTGCGGTTTTCGGCTATCCTGTAAAGGATGCATGTCGATTTGGTGTTGTAGAATTTGACGAAAACGGAAAAGTTCTTTCTATAGAAGAAAAACCTCAAAACCCTAAATCCCATTACGCAGTAACAGGACTTTATTTTTATGATAATAAAGTTGTTGAATATGCAAAAAATTTGAAACCTTCATCCCGTGGTGAACTTGAAATTACAGATTTGAATAATATTTACCTCAAACAAAACAGGCTCAAGGCTGAATTATTCGGCAGAGGTTTTGCATGGCTGGATACCGGTACACATAATTCACTGCTGCAGGCATCACAGTTTGTCAGAACTGTTGAAGAAAACCAGGGAATAAAAATTGCCTGCCTTGAAGAAGTTGCCTACCGTATGGGGTTCATATCAAAAGAAGAATTGAAAAAGTATATTTCTAAGTATAAAAATAATGAATATTATGAATATGTTTCGAAAATTCTTGAAAATTAAATTGAAAAATCCGTAAAATTCTGCTAGCATTATATTTATAAAAGGGGATTGTGTATATGAGAAGTTTAAAAAAAGCTGTTGCACTCGGAGTAATACTGACTCTTTGCGGAATGCAGTCATTTGCAAAAGAGCAGTGGATAAATAATTTGCGGGATGATTTTTTGAAAAATTCGGCGATTATTTATACAATAAATCTCAGAACGTTTAATGCTCAGGATTTGAATGATAACGGGATTATAGATTTTGACGAAGGGGAAGAAAGCGGCAATTTTTTAAACGCAATCGCAAGACTTGATGAATTGCATGATATGGGTATTAATGCCATACACATTCTGCCTGTCACACCTGTCGGCAAAATGAAAGCTATGGGGACGGCAGGTTCTCTGTATTCAATTTCCTCTTTCGATACTCTTAATCCGCAGCTGAAAAATGAAAATACAGTAATGACTGAAAAAGAACAGGCCGTAAAATTTATTTCGGAAGCCCATGAAAGAGGCATTGCGGTAATCTTTGACGTACCGGCATGCGGCTCTTATGATTTGTATCTGCAGCGTCCGGAACTCTTTGTAAAAGACAAAGAGGGACAGCCGGTTGTTCCTGCTGATTGGACGGATGTAAGACTTCTCAATGCCGGCAGTGAAGAAAAAATTAATCCGGATGTGTTTAATGCGTATAAATCTTTTGTGGATATGGTTCTTGAACTCGGAGTTGACGGAATAAGAGTTGATGTTGCCCACAGCAAACCGGCAGCTTTCTGGAAAGCTTTGATTGATTATTCAAGAAAACGCGATCCTCAGCTTCTCTGGCTTGCTGAATCTTCTGATTCATGGAGTGAGGCGGTTTCTCCTTATACAGTTTATACACCTTATGATAAATTGTTGGCTGCAGGTTTTGACGGATATTACAGCAGTTATTTTAATCTGAAAAACTGGAAAGAAGGAAAAGATTTACTCAATCAGGTTGAGCATGACCTCAATCTTTCAAAAGAAATCGGTCAGGCAAAAAGTTCAATCGGAAGTTTTACCACCCATGACGAACTCAGTCCGATTGTTCTTAACGGACCGGCATACAGCGAAATGATTATGTGGCTGAATGCAACACTCCCTGTTAACTCTTATTTCGTTGACGGTTTTGATACAGGAGATAAGTATATTTATCCGTGGGCAAATAAAAAAGCCGCGAAAACTTATACCGATGATGAATATTATTTTGCACACCGCGGCAAAATTGATATTTTTAATTTTTCAAGAAAACCGGGCGGTAAAGACACCGTTTTGCAGGAAGAATTTAAAAGGGCAAATTTGTTTAAAGAATACATGGTATCAATGTATGACGGCGGGACATTCACACCTCTGAAGGTTTCGGAACCGTCAACTTTTGCATACCTCGTTTCAAAAAACGGAAATTCTGTTCTTGTTATCGGTAATTTGAATTTCAAAAATATAAACAATACTGTTGTTCATCTGCCGAAATTCAATCCGGAAATTGATGTTATCAGTATAGAAATGGTTAGTGCACCTAAAGCCGGCAGAAGTAAAATGGAAGTAAATCTTGCTCCCGGTGAAATTCAGGTTTTCCTGATAAATAATTATGAATTAAAATAGCAAAAAAAAATTTGTTTGCATTTTATATAAATGGACAAAAAAGAGGTTAGCATGTCTCAGTTACTGTTGGACACCGTAAGTCGCAACAAGAATCCGCAGTCTTATTTTCTGACCGTACAGTCTTCAACTAACAAATCCTCAAATAATGTTGAAGCCGTTAAGCCGCAAAAAAAAGATACGGATGATTTTAATATGCTTACAGCTGGGCTTACTGGGCTCGGGATTATCGGTGCGGCAATTCTTGGGGTTAAGGCCGGAAAATATTATAGAAAACAAAAAATATTAACGGAAATACAGGGACTAAAGAGTGAAATTAAAGACGCTTACGATATAGCAAAAGCATCTATGATACAGGAACTTGTTGATGAGGGGCTCCCTAAATCTTTCAATTCAGGCAAATTTTATAACCATAAAATTAAATCCTCCAGAGATATACAGGCTGTAGGAGATTATTACAGAAGTGTTTACGCCACTCTGGAGCGTGTCCAGAAAGAATCGTCCGAGTCTATAAGAGAAAGTATAAAACGGGTTTCGCCGGATCCTGAATGGCAGGAGTTACACAGATACAGAAAACAACTGGTCAAAGAAACCAACGGCAAAGATTTAAACAAACAGGAAATCGCTTTGAAAAAAATAAGTCTTGTCAACGATATGCTTGTTTATAAACTTCACCCCGAACTGAAAGATATGTTCCAAACAAGAAATCTCATTTCTGTTGAAGACGCAAAAATGCTTTTGAAAAAAGATTTTTTAACTAAAGAAGATTACGAAAATGAATACCAAAAACATATTCAATTTGAATTTTCTTACAACCCTATGGTGAAATTTTTTGTTAACAGCGGAGAGCTTTCTCTACTTGATTTATTTAAATATGAAATAACTTCACACAAGATTGCGGGAGATAAAATGAAACTCGCAAAATTAGTTTTTGATGAAGATGTTGTACAGGTTCAGAGCCGCTATAGTGAAAAATTAAAAGCACTTGCTGAAGATTTTTCAAAGAATGAAAAAGTAATCAGACTAAAAGCTCTTGTATCCTCTAAAGCTTTATCATGACGTGTTTTCTCTTGACATGGCAGTTTCAGCATTTTACAATTTAGTTGTATATAACCGAAGGGAGTATAGAAAATGTTGGATCGAATACAAATTACAAAAGAAGTAGAAGAAATGTGCTGCGTAAAACGCGGTGTAAAAGGTGAACCTGCCCCTATCCCTCAAGAAGGTGAATGGACAAAATGTAAAGAAATTAAAGACATTTCAGGTTTAACTCACGGCTGTGGCTGTTGTGCACCGCAGCAAGGTACCTGCAAATTAACTCTTAATGTTAAAAACGGTATTATTCAGGAAGCACTTGTTGAAACTCTAGGATGTTCCGGTATGACACACTCTGCAGCTATGGCAGCAGAAATTCTTCCGGGTAAAACAATTCTTGAAGCCTTGAATACAGACCTCGTTTGCGATGCTATCAACGTTGCAATGAGAGAGTTGTTCCTGCAGATTGTTTACGGACGTACACAGACTGCGTTCTCAGAAGGCGGACTTCCTGTTGGTGCCGGTTTGGAAGATTTGGGTAAAGGTCTCCGTTCACAGACAGGTACAATCTTCTCTACAAAACAAAAAGGTCCTAGATACCTTGAAGTTGCTGAAGGTTACGTTCTTGAACTCGGACTTGATAAAAACGATGAAATTATCGGTTACAAATTTGTTCACTTAGGCAAATTTATGGAAGCCGTTAAAAAAGGTGTTGACCCGAAAGAAGCTCTGGAAAAATTCACCGGTACTTACGGAAGGTTTGATGAAGCCGTTAAGAAAATTGACCCGAGAAAAGAATAATAAAAAGTTCAGAATAAGTTTTGATTGAACCGTCATTCTGAACTTGATTTAGAATCTCAGTAAAAAATATTAAAAATTAAGAGGAAAATAAAATGACAGTAAAATTTGAAGGACAAGACAGACGTCAGGCTAAATTAAACAAAATTTTGCCTGAGTACGGTTTTAAGTCTTTGGAAGATGCTAAAGCTTTATGCGATTCCAAAGGCATCAATGTAGAAGAAATCGTTAAAGGTATTCAGCCTATCGCATTTGATAATGCTGTTTGGGCTTATACACTCGGTGCTGCTATTGCTATTAAAAAAGAAGCAAAAGATGCTGCCGAAGCTGCCAGCTTAATCGGTGAAGGCTTACAGGCTTTCTGTGTACCTGGTTCTGTAGGTGACACAAGAAAAGTAGGTCTGGGCCACGGTAATCTTGCTGCTATGTTATTAAGAGAAGAAACAAAATGTTTCTGTTTCTTAGCAGGTCACGAATCTTTCGCCGCTGCTGAAGGTGCTATCGGTATTGCAAGAAATGCTAATAAAGTAAGAAAAGAACCTTTGAGAGTTATCTTGAACGGTCTTGGTAAAGATGCTGCTTACATTATTTCAAGAATTAACGGTTTTACTTCTGTTGAAACTAAATATGACTACAAAACAGGCGAATTGAAAATCGTTAAAGAACAGCCGTTCTCTGACGGAGAAAGAGCAAAAGTAAAATGCTACGGTGCTGATGATGTATCAGAAGGTGTTGCTATTATGAT
>JADIND010000160.1 GCA_017694215.1 Candidatus Scatousia excrementipullorum
GTCTTGCAGAAGCCTTGGAGTATCTGGATAAATCTCTGGTTGGACGTGCAGCTCTCGGTGAACACGCGTTTAATGAATTTATGAGTTCTAAAAAGAAAGAATGGGATTCATTTAGAACTTACGTTTCGCAATGGGAAATTGATAAATATCTTGAACGATACTAATTTAAAAAAGCCTCTCTATTCTTGAGAGGCTTTTTTATTGCTTAAAAATAGTTTTAAACTGTCACATTCAAATTGTTTATCGGCTAATTGTTTTTGTAAATCAAGTTTGTCCTGATATTGTTGTTCAATTATTTGTTTTTGCTTGTCAATAAGTGTATTTGATTTATCAACATATGTCACAAAAAAAATTGGCATAGCTGCAGCGATTGTATAAACAGCCGTGTTAAACAGACGTTTTTTACCCTGTTGATATATTTCCTCTTGTTCTGTATCATATCTGTCTTGTTCATCCAATTCAGTCTTGAATTGTTTGTCTTTATCAAAATTAATATTATTTTGTGCTCTAAAAGTTTGCACTGCACTTTTATTTATTGCTTGAATACGCATAAAAATTTATACCTCCTGCTAAAAATTATCTGCAAAAAAAATTAAAAAGTAAAAAATAATTTTTTTGTTAGTTATTTAATAAAATTTTACAAAGCCGATAAATAATCTACAAGTTCTTTCATTGAATATATATTATTAATGACGAAAAATTCTTTTTTAGTTTTACTTTTTACATAAGAGAGTGTTTGTCCGTCAAGAAAATCCTCGCTGTATTGTCTGAGCATAACTGACGGAATAACAACAAAGTCACATTCTTTGCCTTGCAATGCCGCAATAAGGTCTTCAGTAGTAATAAGACCGGCCACAGTAATATCCTGTCCCCAGTAGTTTGACTTAACCGGAACTACTTCAGTCGTAAGATTTTCGGTTTTATTAAGCTTTGACGAAATTATATCAAGTGCCGATTTTGCCGCAAAAGATGTTGCAAACAGAATTTTCGTTTTTTTATTAATTTTTTTGGGAATATCAAGACCTTTAAAATCTTCAAGAAGCATTCTGATAGAGCCGACGCCATCCTCAAGCTGCGAGAAATTTCCGTAATATTTTGCTGGAGGAATATATTGACCTGCAAGCAGAAAAAATTCATCAGAACAGCAAACTCTTTTATATTTTGACGCTATTTGTATTGTTTCTTCTGCACATTTTTTATCAACCTGTCTCAATTTTTCTTCTCTGAATTGAGTAATTCCGACAGGCACGATAGCTGTCGATAAAACCGTAGTTTTTAATTCTGCAAGATCTGAAAGTGTTCTTTCAAGTTCTGCTCCGTCATTCAATCCCGGGCACAATACAATCTGGGCATGAAACGGAATTTTGTTTTTTCTGAACCAGTTAAGATTTTCAAGAGCTTTGCCGGCATTCGGATTTCTAAGCATTTTCACTCTTAATTCCGGATTTGTGGTATGAACAGAAACATAAAATGGCCCAAGATGCATTCTTTTTATTCTGTCTTTATCCTTTTCAGTAAGATTCGTAAGTGTAATATATGTGCCCTGCAAATAAGAAAGCCTGTAATCATCGTCCTTAACATATAAAGTTTCTCTCAAACCTTTAGGCTGCTGATCAACAAAGCAAAAGATGCAATGATTAAGACATGGCTTCACTCTGTCAAAAACTGCACTTTCAAAGACAATCCCCAAATCTTCATCGAAAGCTTTTTCAATTTCAATAACTTCGACTTCACCGTTTTTCTTTTTAACTTCAAGGGTAAGAAAATCCGTTTTGCAGTAAAAGTTGTAATCAATCATATCCTGCATAGGATTTTCGTCGATAGAAACAATCTCATCGCCTTCTTCAATTTCCAATTCTTCTGCTATAGAATTTTCAAGAACTTTATTAACTATTGCGGGCATTATCTTTTTCAAAACCTTCTATTATCGTAATAAAATTTGCATATTCACAAATTGTGTTATCCAGCAGTATTTTTTGATAAAAACTCTTATGAGTATATTCATCGTTAAGGATATTTTCAGCCGAATTTTTAAAATCAAAAGCCTTCGCTTTTAATAGGAAAAACAACTCCTTTTTCTGTTCACAATCAAGAAGTTCGGCACATGAAAGCCTTATTTTTGCATTTGATAGAAATTGCAGCGGGTTGTCGGAAATTTCTTCAAGCAAAAGCCGCTTTAATTCCGATACACCGCTTTTCGTAATTGAATAATAAACTGAAAGTTTACCTCCGTCAGACATCATTTTTCTTGTACTTATAAATCCATTATATTCAAGCCTTTGCAAAGCAGGTTTTATCGCACCGAAACTCGGTCTTGAAAATACTCCAAAACCTTTTTCTATCTCCTTTTGAATCGCATACATGGTAAATTCACGATTCATAATCGAATATAAAATAAGAATCTCTAACATAAGTAAAGAATAACATATATGTTTTGTAAATTCAAAGAATTTATTATTTTATATTCAAAAATCTGAAAAAACTTTTCAAGGCACCGGCTTTGTCATGCTTATGCGGCACACTGTTATCCGGATAATACAGTTCATAATTTCTAATAATATTATCCGGCAGACTCTCACCACTTTCCAGAGTATGAGCAATCATTTCCAAATAATCATCCTGCTCTTCACGGTATAAAATATCCCGCCGTCTTAAATCTTCATCAGCTTCATAATGCACAAGTGCATGATAGGCAGCATTCAAACTTTTATCCCCTGTATCAAACGGAAAATTTTTAACAGCCTCACCCACAGTCAAGGCTCCTATTAGCACTTTACGAATTAACACAGCGACAAAAGCTCTATTTTCCAGATTCTGCGGCATATTACCCGATAAGTTCAAATTCTCTTTCTATAAAATGAATCATGCCGGCATAATCTCCGCCAAAGAATTGGTCAGCGACTTCCTGAACAGATTCAACAGCCATTTCCCGCTTATTCATGGCAGCTTTGTAATAGAATTTTTTCCCTACTTTGTAACGGACAAGAATACTTTTTACGGTAAGTCTGTCCATAACAGTCTTAATTGTAGTGTAAGCTCTTTTTATTCCGTTTCGTGCCAAATCGTCAACGACATCCTGAATTGAAATATCTGCATCTTCGCATTCCTCTGTCATATTCCATACAGAATTCAAAATATCAATTTCTAACTTGCCACACACCATAGGGTCCTCTACTTTCTTTTAACACTATATACTACTAACATTGTAACATAAAAACTCGTATTTGCAAGCTGCCTCTCTACAAATATTTACAAAGAAACAGTCTTATTCCATAATATCGAGAAGATTTTCTTCTTTTTTAAAATCCGTTCTTTTAGCTCTTAACTTGTCATTTTTCTTTTTTGTTTTAACGGAAACTTTTTTATAAGCGTTATCAAGGGAAATTTTTGATAACGGCTTTTTAGTCATTCTATCATAAAAAGTGAGCCAGAAGCTCCTGTTTATATTATCAACAGCAAATGATATATGCCCGACTACCTTATCCCCGGGTTTAATCTGTTTAAACATTAATTTTGTATCACCGAAAATTGACGGTCTGAATACTGCATTGTAATCATTTACAAGTGCCAAATCAAGTCCGGAGAATGTTTTATCAGACATGTTAGTAATCATAATAGTAAGAGTAAGAGTATTCACCTCACCGAAAGGATCCTCTTCATGCTTTATATCACTAATATAAATATCCAGTCCCGGATAGAAAAGTTCATGCTGCATAAGAGCTGTATCTTTATAAACAGGGAGTTTAACAGATGTATTAATTTTAACTTTAATTTCATCTCCCGGTGCAATTAAGACATCATGTCCTTTACGAATTAAAGCAGCACCGAGTCCGATTGCACCGCCGATAGCCGCCCCGCCTGCAAGAGTGTAACCTTGAGATGCAATAGCCGCCTCAAGCCCCAGCCAGTTTAGAGCAAGGAAACCTCCGACAACACCGCCCGCAAGAGTATAACCCACATCCTGAGCAACTATTTTTGATGTTTCAACAACAGGGTGAAGTTTTGTAGTCATTCTTCCTTCTATAGGAATTTCTCTTCCGTCAGGAGTGATGAGGTAATCAAAATCAAGAGTCAACTGTGCCGCACGTCCCATGCGTTTAGCTTCAACTGTTTGTGCTATTTTACCATGTGCAAGGGTTCCTTTTGGAATAATTACACCTGAATCTCCTTCAACATCATTTACAACCTCTGCAAAAAACTCATCACCTTCGACGTTAATATTTGAATCCAGTACCTGAGAAACAGTCATGTGAATAACATCAGAACGTTCCAGAGTTTCAACTTTACCGGTGAACAGTTCACTCTGCAGCTGCTGAAGTTGATTTGTTTTTTCGGCATGACCTTCAAATACGGGATCTGCAAATACCATATTTGTTGACAGAAATGCACTTAATAACAGTGTTGCACAAACCTTTTTCATCATAATTTTATTATACAACATCTAAAAAATTTGGCTAAAAATTTATAAAACATAAAACTATTTAAAAATAGGAAATAATATGTTAAAATAAAGAATAACGGAGTAAGAAGAGTAAAGGAGACTTTTATGCAGCAGCAAAAACGTTGGTATGATATTGATCCGGTTGTCAGCAGAGCAATCGCAATGCTTGAAAAATCCGAAGAAGAACTGCAGGTAATTTGTGCTGAATATATAATTGATAAGTTAAAAGATATTGAATTCAGTATGACCCTGGAAGAACAGTACAATTACATTCTTCGCCGCTGGTATGATAAAAATATAAAAGTTTCTCATGCTATGGAATATTTAAAGCACGCTCCTGAAGAATTGCGGCACGAACTTGCACTTGATGTTATTGAATATCTGGAGAAAAATCAGGAAAAATAAATTATTAAACGAATTTAATCTGTTTAATGTTATCTTTTATAAATATTTTTATTCAAAAAATCGCTCCTGTCATTACAACTTTTCTCTGAAATTTCATTTACTTCAGTCTGCTCATGTACATTTTCTTTTATAATATGTACAAGTTTCTCATTAATTTCTGTTAAATTATCATTTATATCAATAAAAAGATACAAAAAGAAATAAGTACAGACAAATGCAATAAAAGCAAAAATTGCAATTAATACCGGTATAAAAAAATTCCAACCGGATGTTTCACCATCAAAAGACATCGGGAAAAAACAAGAAATACCTATTCCGACAAGAATAATCGACAAGACAATATATGCTGAAATATCAAGCAACACTCTGCCAAATTTAATAATAAACTTTTTCATACGTAAAACTCCAAAATATTAAATAAATATAAACATGAAATAAATTTTTTGTAAATTTATTTACATATTACCAGTATGCAAATGTACCGCATTCAAAGAGTTCGGCACCCTCAGGCATATCCGATTTTTGGGGCCTAATCCAGTGTTCGTTATAAAACCCGTCATCATCCCACCTTTTTCCTTTTATTCCGAAATATAACTGCAATGCACCACCGACATGTACAGCCTTTTTACCGAGAGATTTGCAATAGTCTCCGAGAAACATACCGTAAGCTCCTGCACCTATCAAAGCCACATCAAAATCTATTTCTTTAATTTTTGATTTCATATCTTCCAAAGCTTCAAACCAGGTGCTGTAAGGAAGATTTCTGCTTGCATAACCGATACCCTGTACCGGCTTGAAGGTTATCAAATCAAAATCCGGCAAAAATTCTTTATCCGGAAATATCAGATTTTTCTTTTCATACTGTCTCTTTATAGTTTCATCAAAAGGATGAATCACAAGGACCTTTTTATTTTTAAGACAGAGAGTCCATGGTTTTTCACACTTAAAAGGATAAAGAATTGCATCTATATCAACTATTTTAGCCTGGTCCGGCAAATATTTCGGCACAAATTCAATTTCATATTTTTCGGAACGCACACCTAAAATGTCAATTCTCTTCGTAACTTCACACTGCATACAGGCAAATTTTGTCATATTATAGTCATCATTAGGGAAAAATCCTGCCGTGTACATAAATGAAAACTTGTGACCTCTTGAATAATTCCACGGTTTATTCCGGAATTGGAAAAACTGTCTTACGGTTTCCAGTTCAAGAGTTCCGTATCTGCAGATTAAACGAGGTTTATCATACTGCAAATATTTTGAAATCAAATCATTGCCGTCTTGAGGCGAATGAATTAATTTGTCACCTATTGCATAAACATTTTTGACATGCCTGTTTGGTCCTGTCCACAAATCCTCTCTGCCTCTGATTATATCAATAACCAGCTGCAGTCTGTTATATTTTATAGCCATTCTTAAATTCCCTTATATCAAAAATTATACATAATAAGAATATAAATTTTAAGTTTAAGTAAACAATCTTAATATTTAGACAAAAATTTTCAAATAATTTAAAATATCTGTATTAAATTATAAAGTAGGGATATAGTATGAGCGATGAAATAAACCGCAAAGTTACCAATATTTTTTCAAGACATAATAAATCACTTCCGCCGGCAACACCGGAAAAAGTAAAATTTTATGCGGGATTTAATTATGTAAGAATTGATAAAGATACAAACGGAAACAAATTTAATGCTGAACATCTGTTAAAATACGCTCAAGGCTGCCACTATATTGTAAGAGTTATGAGAGAATACAAAGGGGAAACCGTTTTGTATAATTATGATGTTCCGAATAACGATTTATTCAAATTTATTAAATCATTTGAAGAGAATACACTTGATGGAAAAATTATTGAAATAGAAAAATATTTTCCTGAAGAATTAGCATAGCGAGAAATAATATGGATTGTTTTTTTAAAGATTATCACGAAGCCTTATTTAAATGTAATAAGCCATACCAGTATGTAGGCGGAGAGTTTCTGTCATATAACAAGGATTTCGACAGTGCAAAGGTAAGATTTGCATTTGCATTTCCCGACAAATATGAAATAGGCATAAGTAACCTCGGAGTCAGAGTTCTTTACGGGCTAATCAATGAGCAGCCTGACTATATGTGTGACAGAGTCTATGCACCGGAACCTGATTTTCAGCCTAAAGAACTTTATGCACTTGAAAGTAAAAGAAAAATAAGAGAATTTGATGCCGTAGGTTTTTCTCTGCAATATGAAATGGCCTACCCGACTGTTTTAAAAATGCTGGAAATGGCAAACATTCCATACAGGAATGAGCAGAGAACAGATGACGACCCGATTATCATAGCCGGAGGTCCATGTGCGTTTAACCCGCTCCCGCTTGCAGATTTTATCGATGTATTTATGATAGGTGACGGTGAAGACAGTATTATTGAGGTTTGTAAAATATTAGAAAAAACAAAAGGGTTGCCAAGGGCCGACAGAATTAAAGCCCTCTGCGAAGATAATTTTTCTGCCTCCATTGCAAGGGAGGTGGCACAAAGTGCCGGAGGGTTTAGCGGCAAGAGCGGCCGCTGGTCGGCATTAACAGGCGGAGTCGTTACTAAAAGAATTGCACAACTAACATACGAAACAGCCCTAAAATCTTATCCTATACCGTTTTCCTCATCTGTTCAGGACAGGGCAGTTGTAGAGATACGACGCGGATGCGGAAGAATGTGCCGTTTCTGCCAGCCAGGACACGTGACATTGCCTATAAGAGAACGTCCGGCTGAAGAGATTATAAAAATAGCAAAAGAACTTGTACATAATACCGGCTATGACGAGTATTCACTGCTTTCGCTTTCATCAAATGATTATGCAAACATTAATGAAGTTATAAAAGAACTTGCTGTTGATTTCAATAAAAAGAAAGTGTCTGTATCTCTCCCTAGCCAGCGTATTGACGGTTTTAACCTTGAACTTGCCAATCTGGTGCAGAGTATAAGAAAATCGACAATGACACTTGCCCCTGAGGCCGGTTCTCAAAGACTTAGAGATGTTATCAAAAAAAATATTACCGAAGATATGATAATTAATGCCGTTACGACGCTTTACGAAAAGGGATGGTCAAGGGTTAAATTTTACTTTATCTGCGGACTCCCGACAGAAACGCTGGAAGATATGGATGAAATGGCAGATTTATTCAGAAAAATCCGCTACCGCTGCAAGCTTATAAAAAAAGAAAAAGGATTAAAACACGGAATGGATTTGACATGTACGCTTTCTATATTTGTACCGAAACCGTTCACACCGTTCCAATGGTGTCCGCAAATGAATTTGGAAAAAGTAACAGAACATATTAATTATCTGAAAGAACAAATAAAAACAATAAAAGGCGTCAAGATAAATTACCATGAGCAGGCAGTTTCACAAATAGAAGCAGTCCTGACAAGAGGAGATGAAAGACTTTGCAAATATATAGAAGCTCTTTATAAAAAGGGCTGTTATCTTGATGCCTGGGGAGAATATTTTAATAAAGATATATGGTACGAAACAGCGGAAGAACTCGAAATTTCTCTGCCGGAACTTGCTCAAAAACAGTATGACTTAGACAAACCTCTTCCTTGGGATTTTATCAATATCGGGGTTGACAAAGAGTGGTTCAAAAATGAATATAAAGCAGCGTTCTCTCTGCCGGAAGCCGGAGCCAGTTCAACACACATAGTGCCTACCTGCCAGACCAAATGTGTTAATTGCGGGGTTTGTAAAAACTTACATACTCATAAAGTTATGGATAAACCGTACAAAATGAGTGCTGAAACCGCAAAGAAATTTGATAATCTAAAAATCTTTGAACCGCACGACCCATCAACAGCTAAACCGGTAAATTTAGCGGTTTATAAATATAGAATAAAACTTACTAAAACCGGAATTTTAAAATATTTCTCACATCTTGACTGGCAAAATACATTCTTTAAAGCAATAGCCAGAACTGATTTACGAGTGGCATTCTCGCAGGGATTTAACCCGTCAATGAAAATCTCAATGGGTATAGCACTGCCGCTTTTTGCCGAAAGTAAATGCGAGCTTGTTGATATCGAACTTTATGACAACCTTTCAACTGAAGAACTCAAACTAAAGTTGGAAAAAGTTCTGCCTCCGCAGTCGGAAATACTAAGTATTGTAAAAATTGAAAAATCCTCTAAATCTATTGATACAACGGTTGCTTGGGCTGAATATGAGATTTCGGTTGCAGATGGAAATCTTTACGATTTTGAGAAGTTGAAGTATAATACAGACAGAGTTTTATCTTCCGAAGAAATTTTTATCGAGAAGAAAAACAAAAAAGGTTTACTTAAAAAAACAGATATTAAGCCTTCAATAAAATCTTACAGATTTGAAGGAAACAGTCTGTTCATAATACTAAAAACCGGTCAGGGAACCGATAGTAATTCAATACCTGCACTAAGGGCAGATGTATTAATGAATTTAATTGCAGAGGGTGTATTTTTTAACATAACCCGTATCAGGTTCTTTGATAATAGTTTAAGAGAGTTATAAGGATTTAAAAAATGGCAAACAACAACAAGAATTTTAATGATCGACAGCAACAACACTCCAAAAAGATTATTATTGCTGAACGTGATAATATTGCTGCTGTATTGGAAAACGGAAAAGTTACAGATTTTTTTATTCACAGAGGTGAAGTTTTACTAGGTGATGTTTATCTTGCAACTGTTGACAACATTCTTCCTAGCATTGATGCGGCATTTGTTAATGTCGGAACAGAAAGAATGGGGTTTTTACACGCACAGGATGTTATGGGCAAAGGAACCCTGAAAGAAAAATTATCACCGAAACAAAAACTCATTGTTCAGGTTGTAAAAGAACCGACAGGGCACAAAGGTCCCAGAGTCACTACAGAAATCAGCCTTCCGGGAAGATTTTTGGTACTTATGCCGTATGAGCCGGGAGTCAGCGTAAGTAAAAAAATTGAAAACTCAAGAGAACGGGCAAGACTTAAAGCCATAATGAATCTGATTAAGCCTGTAGGTGTAGGTGTTATTATCCGAACAGAAGCTGAAGGACAGTCCGAAGCTGATATTCAGGAAGATTTGGAAATTCTTCTTGAGAAATGGAATAATATCATTACATCTGCAGAAACGCTCACTCCGCCAAATCTTATCTACAGAGATCAGGATTTACTGTACAGAGTAATAAGGGAAGCATGCACTGAAGATGTTAAAGAAATCGTTGTGGATACGGCTTTTGCACTCAGCAGAGTTCAAAACATTCTCCAGAACTGGCATATGAATAAAAATGTGGAGGTTACTTTATACAAAGGAACTGAACCTCTTCTGATTGCTTATGATATTCATAAAGAAATTAAGGCTGCTCTTAATGTTAAAGTAAATATGCCTTCAGGCGGCTATTTATTTATCCAGCAAACAGAAGCTCTTACCGTAATTGATGTTAACAGCGGTAAATTTACAAGTTCTTCCACACAGGACGAAACTATTCTGAAAACAAATATAGAAGCGGTTCATGAAATTGCACGCCAGCTTCGTTTGAGAAACATTGGCGGTATGATTATCATTGACTTTATTGATATGATGTCGCGTGCCGATAAACTGGCAATGCTTGAAGAACTTGAAATTGCTCTTGAACCTGATAAAGCAAAACCTCAGGTAGGACAGCTTTCTGACTTAGGACTTGTTGAATTAACCCGCCACCGTCAGGGACAATCTTTATCAGAAATATTTACGAAAAAATGTCCTCACTGTCAGGGCAGCGGATATTTTATGAACGAACTGAATTTTGCTACGCCAACGGCTGAAGGCGAATACAGAGCAAAAGCAGCAAAACTCAAATTACCTGTAAACAACTTTAAAAAGAATAATAAAAATAATAAACAAAATGAAAAACCTCAGCAGGAAGAAATTCAGACAGAACAGATTCAAACTGCGGTAATGCCTGAAATTCAGGTTGAAAATCCTTCTGCAGTAGCTGTTCTGGAAGCTGAACAGACTGAAAAAGAAACTAAAAAACGCAGAGGCAGAAAAACACGTTTCGACAAGGATAAAAATGCAGAAAAAGTAGAAACTCCTCTTGTTGTAACAGAAGATATACAAACTGCCGGAACAGTTATAAAAGTCAATGAAGAAATAAAACCTGAAATTGCAGAAGAACTGATTGAAGAAAAATTAAAACAATCCGAAGAACAAAATTCAGAAAAAGAAATTTCTGCAAATACAGACTCCAAAACGGAAAAACCTGTTCAAGATTCAGAAAAA
>JADIND010000161.1 GCA_017694215.1 Candidatus Scatousia excrementipullorum
GTATAATAATATATGAGTGCAAATTTTCAAGAAAGGCTGAAAATTTGAAACAAAAGTAAAAATAAAAAAGGAAAGGAGATATAAAAATGGGGTTACAAACTATGACAGTAAAAGAATTTGCCGATTTCGTAGGGGTTAAAAAAAGTACGGTTTACAAGTGGAAATGCTTAAAAAAGATGCCTGACAATCTGTATAGGAAAGTCGGAAATCGAAAACTTGTATTTTTAAAAAACGAAGTTGATATATGGCTTACGAACGGAGCGGAATTAGTAACAAAGAAATAAAGGAGGAAAAGTAAATGAAAAATATCAAAAAAACATCCCAGGAAGAAGCTTACGCATACTACACACAAGCTATAGAGCTTGTTAACAAAATAAACGGTCTGATAAATGGACGTTTTGTTCTCAGATGCTATTTAGCGGAAGTTTTTGGGAGAAATAACGGTGGAGTTTCAAAAGTAACAAAATTTTCTGACGAAATAGAAAGGAGGATATAATAACGGTGCTACCGTAGGATTACGGTATACAAAAGGGATGTTTATTTGTTCTTTATAGGTATTAACTATTAAGTAAGTAAACAATTTCACCTTTTGGATTGTACACCTTGCGGTGTACAACGCAATAAAGGGGCAAGGCTTTATAAAGCTAACGCACTGTAAAAAGCTAATTAGAGCCGCTACAAAGCCCCTTTTTTGGAAAATAAAACTTAGAAAAAGGGGGATATAATGAAGCAAAACGTAGAAAAAATAATCGAAAAATGTAAGGACTTTAATGAAATACAGTATTCTTACAGCACAAGGGTTTTAAAAAGAAAGGGCAAAGTAAGATTTTTGACAATCCCGAACACAACACTTAAAACTCAACAACAAGTCATAAATAATTTTCTGCAACAAAAGTTTGTTCGTCCTGAATATCTGCATACGGGTTATAAAAAATGCAGTGTTAAGAACGTATTAAATATTCACAAAAAATCAAAGATGTGTATCGTTATGGATATAAAAAACTACTACAAAAGCATACCTGCAAATCGGATTAAAAATTTTTATAAGCATTCTTGTGATTTTGATGATAAGACTGCGGAAGTATTATATAAATTAACAACATATAAAGATCAAATCCCGCTGGGTATTCCAACAAGTAATCTGCTGAGTTTTTTAGTCTGTAAGGATGTATTTGATGAACTTTACAATTATTGCAAAGATTTAGGCTACAATATAACCATTTATGCGGATGATATAGTAATCTCAGGGAACATCATCAATCCGCCGGAGGTGATTTCGAATGTTCAAAAAACACTTCAAAAGGCAGGTTTAGTGCTGAATTATAAAAAATTACGAATTTACGGATCGAAAAAACGTATCATGAATATCCATATTGATAAAAACGGGAAATGCAGTATAGATAATAGGCTACGTAAGTCAATAGTTGTTTTACAGAATAAAAAAGATTTATCACCTAAGGAAATGCAAACATTGCAAGGAATGTTAAATTATAAAAAATATATAGAAGAATAACGTACGATACCCATTCAATCCTTATTAACGGCACAAGGAACGTGCCGTTTTTCTTGTACTTTGGGGGCTATAAAGAAAATGCAGATATAACACGGATAAATAAGACAAGTATTCTATAAGTAAACATCGGCTAAAAATTTAATTTTTTCGAGTAGCAACGTCAGTAATAACAATGCTATGCAACATTATTCAGGAATTTATACAGATTAACAGTAGAAGTCTTGAACTGTTTTGCGATAACAGTTTTGGGCACACCACAGTTAAGTAATTTTATAATTGTGTCTTTATGCTCATCAAGTTTAGATTTACCTTTGCCTTGCGGGCGACCAAGTTTTAAGCCGTTTAATTGTTTTGCGTGTAAAGCCTCTTTTGTTCTAATGCTTATTAATTCTCTTTCTATTTGAGCAACAAGAGCAAAAACCGTTGAAGTTACTATAGAAGTTATAGTTTTGTCGGATGTACAAAAATTTTCTTTCAAAGAGTAGAGCGTAAAACCTTTCTGTTGCGACATATCAATAATTTCAAAAATTTGCGAAACAGAACGTGCAAGCCTTGAAAGTTCAGGAACAATTAACACATCACCCTGTTTAATATTTTCAAGCAGTTGACCTATAAGCCGTTGTTTGTAATGTTTTTTACTTGTAATGTGTTCTTCAATAAATTCAACATTTCCGAGTTTGTGAGAATTTGCAAACTTAAGTATTTCAAGTTTGTTCTTATCTGTATCTTGCAAGACGGTACTAACTCTTAAATATGCATAATTTGTCATAAAAATGCCTCCTGTAAACTAAAAACGCATTATTCCTATTTTTATTTTACACATCTATTAACCAAAACACGACCCTTTTCGGTTTATAGATTTACCAACCGTTAACGGTCGTTTTTGATTTATATAATACAAGGGTTGAAAAATTTTTAAACATAGGTTATAATATATATGTACTCTAGCTCAAATGAGAAAGGGCATAAGCCTGCCAGACAGGTTCCCTTAGTACAAAAGCAAGTAAGTGTATGCCTTGTGCATACACTTTTTTAATGGTAAAATTATTTTATGATTGAAAAATATTATTTTGAATTTTCCAAAATATATTGCAGGCTAATGCGTTTGGAAATGCAGTTGAAAAGGATGTTGATTTCTTCGGTTCTTGCATATTATAAAGACGATGTAATAAATGTTTTTGAAAAATTTTTCTATAATAAAACCAGATTAAGCCGTTATACATATAAAGACGGCAACTCATTTCTGGCTATCTTAAAAAATCCACAAATTACGAAAGGTTCACAGAAATTTATCAGACTGGTAAATATTATGTATCTGTCAGATATTTTATTTATGGTACTTTGTTGTGAGCAATTCCGAAGAGAGGAAATTATCAATAATTTTTATTTTAAAGTTCCGGAAAAATACGGAAAGCTCACGTCATCACGTCAAAAATTATTAGATTTACGCAATGATATTGCCCACTATAATTTTAAAGATTACGAACAGAACCGGAAAGATTATTTAGATGTGTTATTAATGTTTGAAATTCACATGGGCAGAAATATAAAGGGAATTTTAGAATTTCCACATTTTACTGAAAAACCGTCAGTTAGAGCTATTTTACTGGCAATAAAGGATTTACGACCGGATTTATTAGATATTGACCCGAATAAAGACGATGAAATGGAATATTTTTATAATAAACATAGGGTATTAATGGATTTGTGTGATGATATTGCAATGTATAACGGTTATATGCCTCAAGAGTTACCGTCTCCATGGACAATTTTGAGACAAATGTATGCTATAAAACATGATAATAAAGCCGTTGAGCAGATTGACATATATTCTTTGCCGTTATTTAAACAAAAATGACCTTACTCTTTTAATTAAAAATAAAGGAGTATTTATGTCTGAAAATCCGGAATTAGAATCAATCGACCGTCAGATAGCAAGTGAGAACGAAAGACACAGACAGAGAATAGAACAGCTACGTCAACAAAAGCAACGGATTAAAAACATACAGGCACGCAAAAAAGATAATGAAAAAATACAAAAAACTTATAAAGAATGTATTTATGAGCTTGTAAATATTTTTGTAAGCTGATACATTCTGCCTTTTTTATTAAATAGACACGAAAAGAGTGTGTATGTTGTAAGAAAGGCAGGTTAATTAATGAAACAGACAGTAGAACCTATACGCAGTAAACAGCAAATAAAACAGGTTGAAGAATATCTTGCGAAGAAAAGCAAGCGAAACAGATTACTGTTTGTACTTGGAACAAACAGCGGGTTACGAGTTTCAGATATATTAAATTTGAATGTTTCAGATGTACGTAACAAAACACATATTGAGATAAAAGAACAGAAAACAAACAAATTCAAAAAATTCCCGATTAATGACAAATTGAAAAAACTTATACAGGAATTTATAAAAGATAAAGAGGATGATGAACCGTTATTTTTAAGCCAAAAACAAAAGCGGCTTGACCGTTCACAGGCATACAGAATGCTGAACGAGGCTTGCAAGGCGGTAGGAATTACTGTCAACATTGGTACACACAGCATGAGAAAGAGTTTTGGTTATCATCATTATAAGCAATTCAAAGATGTTGCGATGTTGCAGATGATATTTAATCACTCAAACCCGAAAATAACCTTACGTTATATAGGCATTGAGCAGGACGAAATAGATAACAGTTAC
>JADIND010000162.1 GCA_017694215.1 Candidatus Scatousia excrementipullorum
TTATTTTTGCGGGTAATGACAATTTTGGCGGAAATCTTGACGAAAATTCTTTTATTGGAAAATTTTTCTCAAAATCTCTGGAAAGTAAGGAAACTAAACAAAAAGCTGAATTTTCTTGGCCTTTTGGACTAAAAAGACAAAATATTCTGATTCTCGGCGTTGATGCAAGCGAAAATCCTGACGATTTATGGACCGGAACAAGAACAGATACTATAATTCTTGTGAATATTGATCCTAAAACAAAGTCAATTAATGCTATATCTATTCCGCGTGACAGTAAGGTTTATCTGCCTGAAGGACATGGCGTGCAAAAAATAAATTCTGCTCATGCTATAGGCGGAGTCGGTATGACTATTGAAACTGTTGAAAAAACTCTCGGTGTCAGAATTGACAGATATATAATGGTACATGATGCCGCTGTCAAGGCTATTGTTGAGGCTCTTGGCGGTATTGATGTATATGTTGAAAAACCTATGCATTATCACGATTATTCCGGACATTTGCATATTGATTTGTCTAAAGGTTTGCACAGGCTTTCTCCAACGGAGGCCGTAGGGTATTTGAGATTCCGTCACGATGCTCTCGGTGATATCGGAAGAACGCAGCGTCAGCAATGGTTCCTGAGAGGCCTCTTGGATGAACTTAAAAAGCCAGAAACGATTGCAAAACTTCCTGATATAATATCGGTTGCAAATAAATATATTAAAACCAATATGTCTGTTTATGAGTTGTCGCAGTATGCAGGACTGGCAAAACATATTGATATGGATAAAATAGAAGTTTCGATGCTTCCGGGTTCCCCTAACAAAAAAGGTTATATAAGTTACTGGATTATTGATCCTGAAAAATCTCAGGAAGTTATAAACAGATTAATTTACCGTGAAAAAGTTCAGCAGGATGAAACAAAACAGTTTACTGCAGGACTGATGTATTCTGAAAATAATACAGCAGAAGCTCAGCAGATTAAAACAGAACTTGAAACGGCTGGTATTAATATTGCCTGTACCGGACACCTTTCACGGACACATACTCAGTTTATTGCACATTCAAAGTTTGTTACACTTGATTATTATAATCATTTAAAAAAGCAGGTTCCATCAATATCCGGTTTCCAGTTCGTTTATGAACCGGTAAACTATATGTGCGGCGAAACGGATTTTACTATTGTAGTTGCCGGCAGATAAGATTTTAAATTTAACAAAAATCCTGATTTGTTTTATGCATTTCAGGATTTTTTTGTTAAATTCTTTACAAAACTTAAAAAATATGTTATAGTTTATTCGTTACATAATATGGAGAGAGATTTATGAATAATGCAATTTTCTTGTCTAACCCCGGAACATTAATAATGATTGTTCTTGGTGTTTTAATTTTGTTGTGGGCTTATTCAATTTATGTTTCTTTAATAAAGAAAAAGAATAAGGCCAAAGAAGCTTTTTCAAGTATCGATGTACAGTTGAAAAAACGTTATGACTTAATTCCGAATGTGTTATTTATAGCAAACAAGTTTATGGAACATGAAAGAGGTTTGCTGGATGATATTACACGTCTTCGTGCACAGGCTGCAAAATTGCCTGCAGAGTTGAGTAATGCAGAGCAGACCCTTAATCTTGATAAAGAAATAACTACAAAAATGGGTCAGTTAATGGTTAACGTGGAAAATTATCCGCAGCTAAAATCCGATCAGACAATGATTCAGGCAATGCAGACATACAACGAACAGGAAGAACATATTGCTGCAGCAAGAAGATTCTACAACTCTGCAGTTTTGGAATTAAACAATGCCGTTGAAATTTTCCCGAGTTCACTGATAGCATCAATGCTTAATATCAAGCAACTTCCGTTCTTTGAGGTTGCAAATGAAGCGGAGCGTCAGGCTATTGATGCAAGTAAGTATTTTAAATAAAAATAAGGAAAGCGGCTTTTAAAAAGCCGCTTTTTTGTGATAGAATAAATTCAGACAGGCGTTTGTAGCTCAGTTGAATAGAGTGTCGCTCTCCGAAGGCGAAGGTCGCGGGTTTGACTCCCGCCAAACGCAGTGATATAATAGAAACGGTTGACAGCCGGTTAAAATATAACCAACAGGGGAGTTAGCTCCCCTGATTTATAAATGGCTTTGTAGCTCAGTAGGATAGAGCGACGGTTTCCTAAACCGGTGGTCGCGGGTTCGACTCCCGCCAAGGCCATTTTATTCTGGGAAAAACAGATAAGCGGAGGCGAACACTAATTTGGCTCTGAACTGTGATAATTTCTGTTTGCTGCAATGCTTGACGTTTCAGAATGACATAAATATATTTTATTAAGAACCTTTAAAATTTTAATGAAAATAGCAAAAAAATATATTTACCTTTTTTATACTCTAGAAAAGGAGAAAATAATGCAGATAAATTTTAACCCTCATATTAATAACAAGCCGGCATTCAATGCAAAATTGAAATTAAATTCACCGGAACTTAAAACTGCTTTTGCAAAAGAATTTATCGCCAGTGAACAAAAAAGCTGGAGCAATCTAAGAGAAAATATAATAAAATTTAAGTTGATGTTTCCGTCTGATATTGTTGAAGCTGCTCTAAAGCCTACAGGGCACAACACTGCGGAATTGGAAGTATTAAATCCTCAAACAATGCACATTAAATCATTTGAAGCTGTTGAAAAAGGTAATTTTATGAATGATACCTTTAACAGAATGTTTGAATTCCTTACCGGTAATAGTTATGAAACTAAAAAGTTTTGGACTGATGATGTTGCCAAGGATTTGTTTGTAAAATAGCAGCTATAGTTCATGAATAAGTTGGCTAATATTATTAGGGCAGGGTTGAAATTTTCGGAAATATCATTTATAATATTATTGGGTTCTGTTTCGAGCGCTCGGTTTTGGTTCGAGTATGCAGGAGTAGAACCTACTTCTTTTATCTGATAAAAATCATTCCATTTTGGTTTAATATAAAATTTAATAAAAACGGAGTAAATAAATTACTCCGTTTTAGTTTTTAAACCGAGCGATAATACCCTCTTACTTTCGTACCGTCGCTTCTGGTGTAAGGTCTTACATATACAAGCCCGCCGCCGTGCGTACTTGCAAGTTCTAAGTCTGATTCATAAGGAATTCCGATACTTTTCAACTGTGCCATTATGGCAGGTTCGTTTCCGGTATATTCATCACTTGACATTTGAGAGATTGCTTCACGTGAAAAAATTTTTCCGTCACCTGTTTCAGGATTTATGTAGCCGGAATAGTTAACCTGATGAGCCTTTGGCCTTATAAGACCATCTCTTAGCTGCTGCTCTATAATTGGAATATTTTCCTGAAATTCATCAGGTGGCATTTTTTTTATGTTATGAGGAGTAAAGATTTGGTTGCCATTTTTATCAACATTCATTTCTACACTGCCCTCAAGTAAAAATGAAGGCTGGTTAGCGTTTTGAAGATTTTGTAATATTTGCGGCGGGATTATCATAGGAACAGGGTTGATATTTTCGGAATTATTATTTATAATATTATATGGATTCCCAAGAGCATCCGTGCTAGTAGCATGTGACCTGCTCTTGTGAGTATCCTTCAGGATATCTTCTTTGGAGCCCGGGCTTGTAGCCTGTGGTGTACCATTGAAGGTATCCTTTGTTATATAATATCTTTTGTGCCCATCTTTTAATACTTCTACGTAGTGTATTCCGTTTTGACCTTGATATAACTCATAATGATTAACCAGCGGTTTTTGATGTGGCTTTAAATTTGGAACGTTAGGCAATCGTTTTGCATTTTTTATATCTTTAATCAGTTCAGGATAGTTTTGACCCTGTTTTGGATTCCAGCGAAGTTGTTCCTGAATACCACGTTTAGAAAAATTAATACTGCCATTTCCGTCCAAAATTATTTCTTGAATATAATCTTTATAAAAATCTTTAACATCTTGTGTATATTGTTTCCTTATGTCCTTAGGCAATAAATCAATATCTCCGTAATTTTTCAAAGATTGTCCTCGAACAAACCGTTCAGTCTGACCTGCTATATTTCCTCCTATGATTCCTAATATTATCCCAAGCCCAGCATCATGTAAACCCGTGAACAAAGGATTTTTATCTTCAATCAGCCCTCTGCCGGCTCCAAAAACCGTGCCTGAAGTCAGCCCCGAAGCTGCACTTGCTCCTATTTCTTGAGCTAGCTTTCTACCTAAAGTTTTTTGTAATAAGTTTCTACCTGCGGAAGCTCCTAATCTCCCTGCCCCTCCGAACGGTATGGCGGCACTACCGATTTCAAGAGCGGCCCCTGCCCATTTTTTCACTAAATAGTTTCTTAAATCTTTTTCCAGTTTTTTGTTGTAATTTCCGTAAGCATCTTTTATCATTCTGATTTTCTCTTCCGGTGATAGATTATGATTTTCCCAGATGCCTTCTAAATACTCTTTCGGCGTAGCGTTTTGCATAAAATTCTTCTCCTTTCTTTTTCATTACAAATAGAGGTATTGATTAGATACCCTTTTGCCTGTGCTACTTATATTTCGTATTTATTGTATTAATCTATTATATCATTTGGTGTAAAAATCCGTCAATCTTCAGAATTTATATATAAATTCTCACTAACTAATTAAACATTGTTATGCTGAACAGGCCACAAAATCTCTTGAAACGAACTTAAACCGATTTTTTTCACCTGCCAGGGGTTTCATCAGTATCTCATAAGTAATTTGACACTGAAACAGGTTCAGGGTGACATGTCTGAGTTTTTTTGTTGTGTGCTTGTCTATAAATACTTTTATGCTACAATTCTTTTAACAAGAATTAAAAAAAAGTTTTCTAGGGTTCCGCGGTAAATTCCGGCAGGTCCGAGAGAAAACTCACGGATAACTTTTCCGTGTACACGGAGGGATAAAAGCCCGGGAGATAATAATTTATCTCCCGGGCTTTTTTATGTAACAGATGAAAGGATTAAATATATGGAATGGATTATTTTATTTATTGCAGGATTGTTTGAAATAAGCTGGGCTATAGGGCTTAAATATTCTCACGGATTTACCCAGATTGTTCCTTCAGTTTTGACTGTAATCGCAATGATTGCAAGTTTTTATTTTCTGGCACTTGCACTTAAAAGTCTTCCGCTCGGAACAGCTTATGCCGTATGGACAGGTATCGGAACTTTAGGAACGGTAATTCTTGGTATTATCCTGTTTAAAGAGCCTGCAACAGCAATGAGATTGTTCTGTATAGCTCTTATTATGTGCGGTATTACAGGATTAAAGTTAATCACGCATTAAACAGTTAAAAGATTTATGCTATCGGCAGGCTTATCTGGTTATTATCAGGAATATTTAGTGCCATAGTTTTAATTTTTTTATAAATTTCAAATGTCATGATACAGTCATTTAGGGCTCTGTGATGTCCTTCCGTTGAAATTTCAAATTGCTCTGCGAGGTAGCTGAGTCTATGCGACGAAAATTTACAGAATTTTCTTGCAAGACGCATTGTATC
>JADIND010000016.1 GCA_017694215.1 Candidatus Scatousia excrementipullorum
ATTCCTTCTAAATCAGAAGAAAGCAAAGCCGAATAGGTATTTGTTTGAAACGAAAATCCCGCCCTGATTCAGGGCGGGATTTTTTATGCCGCGGCGGCAATATAATTGCGGGTCTGAGCCGGCAATCATAAAAATAAAAAACAATAAAATATTTAGTTTAATCAAGTAAAAGGGGGTTGAAATTGATATTATGATGAGATATAATATATATAAAGGATATTTAAATTAAATTTTGGAGGATTTACAAGATGAAAAAGCCTGCTATAACTGGTGTTTCGGGAGGGGGGCTCGCTAGAATGCTCTCTGCTCAAGGTTTTTCGACTGAATTGAAAGAGTATAACGCATTTACTCTTGCTGAAGTTTTGATTACTATTGGTATTGTTGGCGTCGTTGCTGCATTATCACTTCCGATTGTTATTAACAATGCTCAGGACAAGGTTTTGGAAACTGAGTATGCAAAATCAAAAACTGTTCTGGCTAACGGTTACAAAAAGATGATGGCTGATTCTCAGGTTTATGAGGTTCAGGATTTGCCGATGTTTAATTCCTGTCAAGATTTAGCCTGCATTACAAATGAACATAAAAAGGTGTTTAATGTAAATATGGATACAACACTGGGGCTTAAACCGGAAACTATGCCGGAGGAATACATTATCCAGGGCAAAGAGGATAAATCTCAATTTAAATGGGAAGATGTTCCTTATATGTTCTCGACAACAGACGGTATGACTTACGGAATTTTAGTCGGTGATAATGCGAATTCTTTTGAAATAGTTGCTGATATTAACGGGTCTAAAAATCCTAATACAGTAAGAAAAGATTTGTACAAATTCAGATATTACGGCAGCGGCATTCTCTCTGATATAACTTCAGATCTTGAGTATATCAGTACATGTTCGGTTGACGATCCTGCTGGTTGTAAAACGGCAGAAGAATGTAATTCATTACGCGGTCAGGCTGATAGTCAGGGAAGATGTCCTAATAGTGTTTATTGGAACGGAAATAGTTGTTCAGTTTATAATCCGGCTAGCGTCTATTGTAGATAAGGGTAGAATGTTTTAACATGACAATTTCAGTTATAATGCCGGTTTATAATACAAAAGAGTCTGATTTGAGAACGGCTATAGAGTCAATTCTCAATCAGACTTATCGTGATTTTGAATTCCTTATAATAAATGATGCTTCCACAAACAATGCTGAAGATGTTATTTTATCCTATAAAGATGAAAGAATAAGATATTTAAAAAATGAGAAAAATTTGAAAATAATAGGGACATCAAATCGTTTGATAGATGAAGCAAAATACGAGTATCTTGCACGTCTGGACAGTGATGACTGGTGTACTCCGGACAGGCTTGAAAAACAGGTGGCATACCTTGATGAACATCCTGATGTCGGAGTTTTAGGTTCTTATTATAAAATTATGCCTGATGACCGGTGGTTTCCTATTCCGACAGAGCCTGACGACACGACTCTTTTTGTTAGATACTGCGGAAACTGTATAAGCAACTCTGCGGTTATGATGCGTAAATCTATTATTGATAAATATCATATCAGCTATAATACTTCTGCATTACACGCAGAGGATTTGAAATTCTGGTCGGATATGAGTGAACACTGCAAATTTGCAAATTATCCTGAAATCCTATCATTTTACAGAATTTCTCCGGATGGTGTTTCATCCCAAAACAGGGCTTATCAATTAAAAATGGTTTTGACAATTCTTATGGATAATATTATTAAGGATTTTGCCAATGATAAAGATTATATGTATTCAATCCTTATTAAATTCATAAAGGGTGAACCTGTAACTGATGAAGAGTTTACGTATACGCAGCAGTTTTTAATTGGTATTGTAAATATTCTGCAAAAGCACATGTCTTATCCGATTAATACTCTGGTAAAAAGTTATGTACTTTCGCGGCTGGCGTATTTTGTCAGAGAGCCGAAACCCGAAAATCAGCCGAAATGACGAAGTCTTGAAAACCCTCCGGCACATTCGTGCCACCTCCCTTATGAAGGGCATTGTTAACATTTTATTGCAGATAAAATAAAGTAATGTAGGTTTTGGTAATCTTGATTACCGAAACCTTTTTGTTGTGGTAAATTTTAATTTACCACAACCTACTGAAACCAGTTCAGGATGACAGAAAATTTTCACGTCATCCATTTGGTCTTGCAATGCGAAGCATTTCTGTAATTCAACGTGCTTTTCTTTCTCATCGTAATAGAAAAGTATTCAACCTACTTTGCTCCCTCTCCCCTTGCGGGAGAGGGCTGGGGTGAGGGGTCTTACATAATTGAAATAAGGTCGGCAGAGCCCTAGCCCACTTTTGTAAAGGGGGAAAAGAAGGGGGATTTTTTTCATGTCATTCTGATATAAAAATATATCTTACTCTTAATTTCACAAGGTTACTATTTTCTTTTTTTGTGGTATTCTTTGCTTATAGAATAGTAGAGGATTAACATGACATTAACAGTTTATTTAGGGATAGACGTGGGGTCAGTTACAACAAAACTGGCTTTAGTCGATGAAAACGGAAAGTATGTTGACAGCTATATGCTCAGAACTTCTGGTAAACCTGTTTTAGCTGTCCAAAACGGACTAAAAGAGTTGTATAAGAAAAAATTGACCGATTATAACGTAATGGGTGTTGGAACGACAGGTTCAGGCAGAAATCTTGCAGGTGCGTTAGTTGGTGCTGATATTATTAAAAATGAAATTACGGCACATGCTGTTGCAGCAAGTATTAATGTTCCGGGGGTTCAGACAATTCTTGAAATTGGAGGACAGGACAGTAAAATTATTATTCTCCGTGATGGTATTGTAACTGATTTTGCAATGAACACCGTTTGTGCTGCAGGTACGGGAAGTTTCCTTGACCAGCAGGCAAACAGATTGAATGTTCCGATTGAAATTTTTGGAGAGACAGCATTAAAGTCAACTAATCCCGCACGTATTGCCGGACGTTGCGGTGTTTTTGCCGAAAGTGACTTGATTCATAAACAGCAGCTGGGGTATCCTGTTGAAGACTTACTTTATGGCCTTTGTCAGGCTCTTGTAAGAAACTATCTTTCAAATCTTGCACTCGGTAAAGAATTACTTCCTATAATTACATTCCAGGGTGGTGTTGCTACAAATTCGGGTATGGTTAAGGCCTTTGAAGAAGCTCTCGGCCAAAAGATTGTAGTACCGGAAAACCACCAGACAATGGGGGCCATTGGTGCAGCGTTGCTTGCTATGGAAAATCATCAATATACAGAAGCTCAAACAAAATTTAAAGGCTGGGAAGTCGGTGATATGCACTTCCATTCCATAACTTGTGAATGTAACGGATGTTCAAATAATTGCGAAGTTATTACAATTCTTGAAGGTGAAACTGAGGTTCCGCATTACGAAAAGATTAAAGATATCAAGGGCAATATTATTGCACGTTGGGGCGGAACATGCGGACGTTGGGATATTTCCTAGTAATGTTAAGAATGTAAAGATTTTTATAAATTCTGAAAAAAGCTCTCTTAAAAATACTTTATGTTTATAGAGTATAAAAATAAGAGGGCTTTATCATGACTGATATTTCAGTTGGCAACGGACAAGGTATAACGCAGGCAATCGCAAGCAAATTAGGCTTGAGTAAGACGGATTGTAAAAATATTAAAGCATCTACCTGGCAGTCTGTTATGACACTTGTTAATCAGGCTAATACGTCAAATGTTCAAAATAGAAAAGGCAGTATTTTTACAGGCGGTAATAACGTAAACAGTATTACAAATAAAGAATCATGGAAATCTAATTTTACAGTACAGGCCGGTCAGACCATGCAGATTGATGATTCAATCTTTGGTAAAATTAAGCAGCTTTTGACTGCGGCTACTGATTCAGCATCCCAGGCTGCCGCGACAGTACAAACCCAACAGGCAGCAGAAGCATCTCAGGCTTCACAGACTACTCAGACACAAAAGGCTGAACAATCAGAACCGGTTGTAAAATCTCCAGGTGTTGTTGATTCCTCTGGAGTTTACAGAACCCAGACGCCTGTGCTGGTTGCTGATACTCCGTTAGAAGGCGATGCTAAGACCGGTAAAGCTGCTGCCGACACCTTAGATAATATGTTAAAAACCGGTACCGGTGAAATTAATTTTACCTCTGAAGAATGGAGAGAACTCGCGGCAAAACCGAACAAGACACCTGAAGAAGTCCAAAAACTCAATACTGAATACAATAACAATATTCAAAAACTCGGAAATTCTATGACAAAATATATTTCTGAAAGTTTTGCAAACGGCGGAGATATAGACAGTGCCGCATTTATGAAATTCCAGAATAACGGTGCCATGAATTTAGACGGTCTAACCGCTGAAGAGAAAGCAATGCTTGAAACTTCTAACCAGACTGCATTTAACCGTATTGACGTTAATGGTGACGGCAAAATAGATAACAAAGAAATGACAGCATTTATGCATGCACTTGATTTTGACGACAAAAACAGAATGGGCGGCGTTATAAAAGCAGAAGATTATTATAACTGTGCCTCACAGCTTGACGACCCTAATGAGAATCTTCTGGATACAAAAATTAATTACTGTTACAACAAACTTTACGGCAGTGATGAAGAATAATTAATATTTCTTAATTAAAATGGCAATTTTTCCCCGTAAAAATACTTTATTATAATATAGAGAATTTATACGGGGATAATTATATGGAAATCAGTGTTTCAAAAGGACAGGGAATTACACAGGCTATTGCTTCAAATCTGGGGTTAAGCAAGGAAGACTGCAGAGGAATTAAACTTTCAACATGGAAGTCGGTTATGACTCTTGTTGATGAAGCGAATACTAAAAGATTACAGAATAATCAATCAAGCATTTTTACCGGTGGTAATGATGTTTCAACTATCGGCGACCGCTCAACATGGCATTCTAATTTCCATGTAAATACCGGTGATGTTATGCAGATTGAGGATTCAATTTTTAATAAGATAAAGGCACTTCTTATGCCTGTATCAGCTGATGAACAGAAAGAAACCGTTCAGGACAGTGAAACCTCTGCTCCGGAAGATGCTGATACTCAAGAACAAACAGAATCCCAGCAACCTGCTGCAGTTCAAAGTGAGGAACAGGCAGAAGGCGTTGAAGAAACAGTAGTACCGGCTCCGCAGGAAGAAGCTTCTGCTGCAGAACAAACAGAAGACGTAAAAACTGCTGAATTACAGCCTGAGTCTGAGGACTATAAACTTGGTGAAAAGCTCGACACTATGTTTAAAGCAATGGGTGAGTTTGATGAAAACGGCAAAGTAAAAGATATTTCGGTTGATATTACCGATAACGGCTGGAGACAGCTTGCCGGTAAAAAAGATAAGACCGATGCTGACAAAAAACAACTCGACACCGATTATAAAGAATCAGTAAAAAGATTGGGTCTTGCTTATCATACATTCATTGATAAAAAATACGGTGACAATAACGGTTTAATCAGTAAAGACGAATACACCGCATATGAAAATGCCGGTGTGCCGGAAGAATTGAAATCCGATGAAGAAGCAATGGCTCAGGTTAAAGAGATAACAGAAACAGGTTTTAACAGACTTGATTTAAATAAAGACGGACAGATTGATTACGAAGAACTTTCCGCATACATTCACGCAATGGATTTTGGAACGGAAGACGGCAAATCTAACGGTTTGAACGGTAAAATAAGTGCTTATGATTTTATGGTAAACAGTCTTTCTCTTGCAAAACCTGAAAAGAGTAAACTCGATGAAAAATTAGCTTATGCATATAAAGCATTGTTCGGTAAAAATGTTGCTTAACTATTTTTCATAAGCCGTAATCTTTGTGATATGATTTTGCTATGAGCGGATTGTATTCATCAATAGAAAGTTTACGCAGCGAATATCGGGAAATTTTTAAAAAATCTCTTGCCGAAATAACCAAAAGAGTGGATGAACTCCGACCTATGGATATAGAGGGTGATATTTTTGAAACTTACCCGCAAAATTCTGCAGGTTCGCAATGGCAGGCTAAGGTTCTTGATATGCTTGAGAATGATATCTCAAAAGAGGTTTACAGAAAATATCAGGAAATTCTTGCTTATCGTACGCAATTTAAGTGTGTCGGCTGTGCTACCTGCTGTAATCTGGCATGCAGTGAGTTTTCTCCGGCTGAACTCAAACACAAGGCAGAAAACGGCGATAATTTCGCAAAACAGTTTTTGAGTGTTTTTATTCCTTATGAATCTAAGGAAGAAGCAAGAAAAATTTATCCCGAATATATACAAATGCTTGAGGAAAACAAAGAGGATAATGTTTATTTTTACCACTGTCCGAAATTAACAGAAGATAAGAGATGTTCTGATTACGAGAACCGTCCGCAGATTTGCAGAGATTTTCCGGATAATCCTTTGAGTATCCTCCCGAAATCATGCGGCTACAAACAATGGAAAGACGAAATTGAACCTGTTGCATTGATGTTGCATTCTATGGTTGAGATTATAGAATATTACAAGGAAAAGATTCCGCAATAACTATTGGTTCAAGCAAAATATAATACAGGAAATTGTATGAAAATTTTATCTGGCTTAACACTAAAAGAAATAGAGGAAATAACGGATGAATTAAAAGCCTCAAAGTTCAGGGCAAGACAAATTCACAACTGGATTTATCTAAAATCCGTAAAAAATATTGACGAAATGACGGATTTGTCCGTGAAGTTCAGAGATGAACTGAAAAAAATCGCGGTTGTGTCTGATGTAAAAATAAAAGTTAAGCAGGAAAGTTCTGACGGAACTTTGAAATATCTTCTCGAATATCCTGACGGAGAATGCGTGGAAACTGTTCTGATGCGATTTGATAACAGAGCAAATTTGACAGCATGTGTAAGTTCTCAGGTCGGTTGTGCTGTTAATTGTTCTTTCTGTGCAACGGGGAAACGCGGCTTTATAAGAAATCTTACATATAAAGAGATTGTTGAGCAGGTGCTTACAATTCAAAGAGATACCGGACTGAAAGTTACAAATGTTGTTTTTATGGGGCAGGGCGAACCTTTGCTTAATCTTGATAATGTATTAAAAGCAATGGAACTGTTTAACGAAAGTTTCCAAATAGGGGCAAGACGCTTAACAGTTTCTACAAGCGGTATTATCCCTCAGATTAATAGGCTTGCAGAGCTTGATATGCAGTCAACTCTTGCTTTATCATTACATGCTCCGAACCATGAAATCAGGCGTAAGTTAATGCAAATTGAAGATAAATATAATATGACAGATTTGCATAAAGCTCTTAAAAATTATGTTGATAAAACAGGCAGAAGGATTACAATAGAATACCTTTTGATAAAAGACTTAAACGATACTATAGAGAGTGCAAAAGAGCTTGCATACTATCTCAAAGATATTAAATGCAATATCAACCTTATTCCTTATAATCCGACGGCCGAAAACGATTATCAACGACCTTCAAATAATTCGATTATGAAGTTTAAGTATTTATTGGAGCATTCCGGTAAGAAGGTTACGGTAAGGTTGGAACGCGGAGCAGATATCGATGCAGCCTGCGGGCAATTAAGCGGTAAAGCTAATTAATATCTGACTTTAAACGGATAATCTTCCGGAATTTTCCATCCGTTTAACTGGATAAGTGCGGTACAGTATTTTCCACCGTCAGTTGCATTCGGATTGCATCCGCTTCTGGAGTCGTTAATTAGCATGTTTCTGTTTCCGTTCCAATTCCATTTTTCAGGTTCCAGCCCTTTATTTGTATGGTATTTCCATTCGCTACCTTTGCCGGAAGGATAGTAACCGAATTGAAATTTACAAATTCCGTAATCCCGCTCCCCGCACTTTTGCGGGTTGCCCGGGAAAAATACAATAGCTCTTGATGTTAATACAGTTCCGTCATTTCCGAATTGAAATGAACTTCCGTCACTAAGATAGTATCTTAAAACTCCGCTGGTTTTGACAACTTTTTTAATTACAATAAATTTTGAAAAATATTTTTGAAACCATATATCTATTTGTGCTGTTCCTTCAATCGGTTTCCCTTCTTCGTCAAGTTCCACCCCGCCTGTGTCGCTGTACCAGATTTTTCTGTCCCCGTATTCAATTTCTGCCATTTGTATTGCTTGATTAAATGTTGAGTAGAATTTAGCAAGACGAGTTTCGACAACGTGGTTTCTATGGTCTTGAATTAGTGCAGGCAGTGTCATTGCTGCTACTAACCCGATTATTCCGAGTGTTATGAGAACTTCAGCTAAAGTGAATGCTTTTTTCATTATTCCCCCGATTATAAACATGTTAGTAATATATTATAAACTAATTACAATATATCTTCTTTTATTTGTTTTGTAAAGTACATGTTATAAACGTGTTAAAAATTTTTACGAGGTACTATGGAAAGAAAATTGTTCAGAGCAGGCAACGGATGGTCGCTTTTTCTACCAAAAGTTATAATAGAACTCCTGAAAATTGATCCGGAAAATGATACAATAGAAATGCAAATTGAGAATGATATTTTAAAAATTAAAAAAGTAGAAAAATCAGACGGAGAGAATAAATGAAAGCACTTATCCAGAGAGTGAAAGACGCATCAGTGACTATTGAGGGTGATTTGTATTCAAAAATCGGCAGGGGAATATTGATTTTTCTCGGGGTGGAAAAATCTGATGAAATTGAAAATGCGGATAAACTTGCCCAAAAGGTTTTGAATTTACG
>JADIND010000163.1 GCA_017694215.1 Candidatus Scatousia excrementipullorum
CCGTCTAAGTAAACTCCGTTCAAGACTTCGTTTTCAAACATAACCATTTGACGGTTAAGCTCTTTTTCAGCCTGCTTAGCGGTTAATGTTTCATCCAGTTTAATTGTTTTTCTTTTGCGAAGTTTTTTGCCCTTGGAATCGTAACCCTGACAAACGGTTAATCTATAAGTGAATTTACTGATTTGTTCATAAAATGCCATTTTATTTTCCTTCTTATCATTTTTTATTATCTCCCTTTTCCATAACTTCCAGCTTCATTTTCTTAATTTTTCATGCCATATAAGGGCTTTAATCTTTACCCTTAATACATTTCATATAATGTTCGTTGAAATCCTTACATCCGCAATTTAGAATTATTCGTTCAAACATTGGATATCGTTCAATGATTTCACCTGCTACATTATTTCCTGCTTCATCATTATCAATAAATAGGTAGAATTTTTTGTACCTTGAGTAATCTATATAAGGCATAACTTTGGGGAGTGCAGCAACCCCATTGGACGGTGTAACAATATGGTAGTAATTACTTTGTCCTTTCTCATTGAGATATTGCCATAATGCGTAACCGTCTAAATATCCCTCAACCACGACTATTGCTTCAGTTTCTGCCTTACAACTGTTTATCATTGCAAGTCCCGTGGGTGTTCCTTTTTCCCTATGCAAACCTTGTTTACTGAAATCTAGCGGTCGGTATTCAAATCCGATAATATTTCTGTCTTTTCCGCTCGTGTATTCAAAGGTCGGAAATACCCAGGTTAGTTTTTCTTTATCGATTCCGATTTTAAGTTGTTCAACAGTTTTTCGCTCTATACCTCTAATATCCTCTAAATCTTTAAGAGATTTGTGAAATATGTTTAATAATTCATGGTTACAGTTTTTTAAATAAGTTTTATATTCCTTTTGCTTTTCAGGCATAAAGAGCTTTTTATAATCCAGCTGTAGTGGTGTTACATAGTTATTTTGAACTTTACCGATTTTCAAATCTTGCAAAATTTGAACCGTATGTGATTTATCCGCAAAGCAACTTAATACATCTTTTTGAATGTTATATTGCAGGTTGTCTCGGTGGTTATCTCTGCCGTTTTTCTTACAGTATGGACATTGCCAGTAATATTGGTTCCCTACCTGTTTTTCAGGCTCACCGTATTTAGCAATTATTTTTTCTAATTTAGTTGTTTTTTTCATTTTAATATTTCCTTTCGTTTTTGCTGTAAATGTCGTTAATCCCTGTGTTTAGATTATCTTTTAGGTTTATAAGGTTTGACTAAGCCGTTAATGCAAACTACATTTAATCATTAAGTAATTTCTCTAAAGGCACAACAAAATCGCTCAATTCTTGATTTTTTATGCGTATAAGTTTAAATTCACTACCCGAGTTATGATTAATCGGTATTTCATTTAGAAAATATCCCTTTGAAACCGCAATTTCTTTAACCATGTCTATATATTTATCGAAATTTTCTTTAAATTTATCCCGAGATAAACCAAAATGCTCACGGTAGCTTGTAATAAGTTCATTTTTCTTGTAGCTGGAACCTTCATGCTCAAGAAAGAAGTTAAAGCCCTTATCATACATATCTTCATGTTTTGGTGTGTGAGTACAAAATTTATAAAAGTCTTTGCTAAGTTCTTCGATTGTATCAATAGCCATCCGCATGTCTTCAGGATAGATAAAATGTTCAGTCGGATGATTAACACAAGCATACCCACACGATACTTTTATGGCTTTTAGCTCTCTTGATTGAATTTCTTGTTTAAGCAGTTTGTTTTCTTCTTTGTCGGCAAGAGTATCTAATTCCAATGTATAAGGGAATAATACCGTCTCAAATGTTTCATCCGTCATTTTAAATATTGCTCCAAATTCAATCTTATCAATAATTTCAAACAGTTTGTACCCAAGTATAGCCATATCTCTGAAATACTGTTTTTGTTCCTCTAGAGCTTTCTTGGGGTCTTTTTGACGTTCGCAAGGTTTGGGTTTATCCATAAATGTTATAACTGCTCGTCGTCCCAAGCCTGTTTCAAGTAAGGAATTAAACCCCTTTTTTAAATCATATTCAAATAAAGTGTGGTCGGAGTGAAAAAGAATATTGACAGGGAAATCGGTTATATTTTCTTCTCTTTCTTCCGTTTTTATACTTTTTGATGTTATTGTGCCATCATAAGCTGTGTAAATTTGTTTAATATATTGAGTCTGTTCATTTGTTGGCTTATCCATAAAGTGTCCATATTCCGACATCTGTATTGTAAGACTCCCAAAACCAGCATCCTTAAGAGCTTTTGCATCACTATGAAGCCCTTCTCTAGTACCGTCGGAGGTTTCTAACATCGGGAGTCTTATTTTTGATTTTTCTTTGATGTAAGAATTTCGCTGTCGTTCTTGTGCGTCATCTGGATATTTCCTTTTTGCCTCTTTTTCAATTCTTTCTTTGTGTTTAGCTTGGTAAACTTCTACCTCACTCTTAAACCAGGTTTTAAGATAACAGTTAAAGTATTTATTTAAATCTTTTAGTGTTCTGTCTTTACCTGTCCCTGAGGGCATAAAATTAATAGCATAGTAATTTGGATATCCTGTATCACTATTGTTAGCCTCTATGTATTTTACTCGTCTTGCTGTAATATTTTGCAACAAGTACAAAATAAGTGTGCTTGAAATAAAGTTTCTAGTAATTTTAGGATACCGATTATTTATCGTTGCATTCATCTGAGCTAAAAGGCTTGGCATATAATGAATTTCACTTGTATCACACTTTACATCATTAAACTTGTATGTTAAGTCAAATAAATCGGGAAATAATTGGCATAAATTCATCAACTCACTAGAATTATTTTCATCATGTTTAGAATCAGACATGCTAATTGTGCCTTCAAAAAGGCTCTCTAAATTATATTCTTCCATTATGCACCTACCTTTCTGATTTTATTTGTATTGTTATCTTGTTCTTCTGTTTTTGTTTCTGTTTCGCCGTTGTTAAGATACTCAATCAGGCTATTCAAGTTAATCAAATACTTTTTACCGGCTTTGACGTACTTAACCTTACCTTGCAGGACTAGTTGACGAATATGGTATTTTGCAAGTTTGACGATTTTTGCACATTCGTTAATTGTTGCCATTTTTGGCAGCTCAAAATTCCCTGTCATGGGCTGTTCTCCTTTTCTCATTTTTTTGCAAAACGCTCTATAAACAAGCGTTTAAGTTATAATATTTTATGTATACAATGATACAGCAAGCATTTTAAGCAAGTCAATATGCTCAAAACCTCAATTTTCCTAAATCTTTCGGGAAGGAAACTATTGCCTGCCCGAAGGTTAATATTTTTTAATAATTTCATTTTAATGGAAATAATATTAAATATTTTGCTTAGTTAAT
>JADIND010000164.1 GCA_017694215.1 Candidatus Scatousia excrementipullorum
GTCTGTTTGATTTTTTATTAAATTTTCCTCGTCTCAATATCCTTGAAACATATTAAAAGCCACTAAAAAAGAGCCTTTTCGGCTCCTGTTGTAAAATCTGGGCCGCAGTGGACTCGAACCACCGACCTCACCCTTATCAGGGGTGCGCTCTAACCACCTGAGCTAGCAGCCCTCATTTATCAGAACACCTTTATGTTGGGGTCCCTCTCGCAAGTTCTAATGTACTATAAACATTTTTTAAAATCAAGACCTTTTATTAGGGAGTTATGTATAAATTTCTACCAAATATTATTAAGAGATAAAGAAAATGTCATTCCGAACTTGTTTCGGAATCTTACTGCCGGTATTACCCTGAAATAACTTCAGGGTGACATTTTTAGTCATTATGAGCGGAATTTGCTATATAAGTTCCTTTTATTATTTTTAATTATTAACAAGTGTTACAAATTTTACTTTTACTGAAATTCCTTTTCCCAAAAAACGTTATTATATTTAAGAGAGGCTGTTTTTATGATTATTATAGATACCGATCTTACCACGTTAATGCAAAAGCTTAATATCTCTGCATCTAAGATGCAGGAATATTCTATGATGTCTGTTGAAGATATTGTGGAAGCAGAAGCTGCTGCGGGTAATCAGGAGGCAGTCGCTTATGCCAGAGAACTTTTTACAAATCCGGATCAGCTCGTCAAAATCTTTAAACTCGCTGACCCTAAAAATAAACTTGAAATTCTTGAAGAAATGACTGCTCAGCAGCTTGCTCTTTTCCTTCCCGAAATGGAAGAATCAGATTTAACAGAAGGATTGAAATATTTTACTCAGGATAAATTACTTGCAATGCTTGAGAGTATTCCTCCGGAACAGCTTGTAAATACTGTATTTGAACTTTTTTCTCAGGAAGAAATTATTCAGCACATGCCTGAAGACCAGCTTAATAAGTTTTTAACAAGCACTGATATGGATAAAGACAAGATTATGGAACATATGAAACAGATTCCGCCGGAATTTATTGCCCAGATGATAGAAGCCGTAACCGGCCAGCCTGTTGAAGAATTAAATAATGATAAAATGCTTGAACAGATAAACGGATTTAATCCGCTGGAATTTCAAAATGCACTTTTATCAATGCAGCCTGTTGCAAAGCAGCAGCTTACACTGGGGCTTGCAAAAGAAGATACCAAACTGTTTCAGTTGTTTGACGCAAGAGCATATACAAATATGATTAATACTTACAAACAACAGCCTGAACTGGTAAAAGCTATGGACGTTATTGAGGAAGACCAAAAAATTAAAATGCTTAAAGAACTTCCTAATGACCTGCTTTCAATCGTAATAACCCAGATTGATGCAAGAGATTTTGCTGATTTGCTGATTAACAGATGTCCGGAAATACTGGCTCAGATTATTGCAAGATAAGCTCCAGTGCCGTATCTATGGCTTTTTGCGTAAAACAGAATTTCATCAGTTTTCTTGGTAAAAACGATGGAAGTCGGAACTCTTTTACGGATAATTTACCGTTATAAAGTGCTGAAACGTATACCAGTCCGACAGGCTTGGTTTTTGACCCGCCTGTAGGGCCTGCAATGCCGGTTGTACATATGGCTAAGTCACAGCCTGTACGCTTGTGAAGCCCTTCCGCCATTGCTTTGGCACATTCAGGACTTACTGCCGTATATTTTTCCAGAAATTCTTTATCTATAAAAAGAATTTCCTCCTTTGCTTCATAAGCATATGTTACAAAGTTCAGCTTTATAAAACTTGAACTCCCGGACACATCAGTCAGACGGGAGCTTAAAAGTCCTCCTGTGCAAGATTCTGCTGTTGATACGGTGAGGTTATTCTTTTTTAAAAATTCTGTCAGCTTAATCAAATTTCTGTCAAACATAGTTATTATGTTAGCATTAAAATGAGAAAAGTGAAGGGCATCCTTTTGAGGAAAATGTGAATTCTCGGAAAGCCGAAGTGCCGGATGTGATTCGTTTCTGGCATGCTATTTAGTTTTTCTGTTATTGTCAAACCGGTCAGCAAAGAATGTCGAAATAAGCGGAATGACAATGTAATAAATGGTTCCGAGGATTAATGCCGGTTTTGCAATTCTTATTCCCTCAAGATATTTATCAAGTTTTGCATCGTTTTTATTAATTTCGGAGAATTTTTTAATGAATTTTGCTGTCGGTTTTTTCAGGGCATTACTTATTGCATATCCTCCGGCAATGCTTAGTCCTGTAGAAATTCCGGCATTATATATAAGGGCTTTTTTTCTGGATTCTTCAATCTTTTTGCTGTCTTTAGTTTGTTTGATAAATGTTCCTGTAAGCAGTATATCGGTCAGTGACATTATGTGTTGTTCAAAATTTGTTTTGTGAAATTTGTCGGACATTTGCAGTACAAAATCTGAGTCCATCAGATGTCCGATACCTTTTGAGAGTTTTTGCGTTGTGCGGGAATACAACCCTTCAAAAGTTATATTTTTATCTTTCGGAGCGGAAGTGTTTATTTTATCCGGCGGTTTTTTATTAAAAATACCGGACATAATCGGCGGAATAAGTGCACAGGTAAGCACTGATTTAGGTACGGCTATTATAAATCCGAGTCCGAGTTTAAACAGCTGGGTTGCAAACTGATATTTTTTTGAGTGTGCAAGAACTTTTTCGCCTTGTTTCAGGTGTTCTATTGTCTTATTTTTCAGATATTTTCCGGGGGTTTTGTCGATATTGTCAACGGCTTTTGCCACCGGAAGCGAACTTAAAAGCAGCATTATATATCCTGCAGCCGAGGAAGAAAATGATTTTGCACAGGCGTACTTTTTATTTTCTTTATCTGTGTCCGGCGTCAATAGTATTGCTGCAGGGCGGGCAATCGTTGATAACCCGAGTGATACTGTTGCCTGAAAAAGAGAACTGTTTTTTGCTGCGAATTCCAGTCCTTTTTTAAGCATTTTATTGTTATAAATCCCTGTAAAAACCGGTTGGGAAATATTGTTATTTGCCTTCACTTTCATCTTTTATTTATAATACATGTTAAAAAGTAAATTTCTATTGACATAAATTTTAAGTTTTTTTTAAAATTATTATATTCGGAGTATCTTATGTCGGGAGTGAGAGAGTTTTTAAAGACGGAACTTGGCGGCTGGAAGAAATTTGAAATTGCGGTCGGAGCCGTTGTTATGTTAATAATTTTTTTGACGGCTGTATTAAAGAAAGACAGTCCTGTTGCCTTGGTGTATGCAGTTTGCGGGATTTTATACACAATAATTGCCGGCAAGGGGAAAATTTCTTGTTATATTTTCGGGATAATCAGTTCACTTTGTTACTGTTTTCTGTCTTTTAAGAGTGCTCTGTGGGGAAATCTGGCTTTAAATTTCTGTTATTACCTGCCGATGGAGATTATCGGCATAGCGGAGTGGCGTAAGCATTTAAAAGTTGAGAGTAGGGAAATTATAAAGACAAAACTTGCAGGCAGGGAGAGAATTTTTCTTTGGGTTATTTGTGTTTTGGGATGTGCTGCAGCCGTTACCTTGTTGTTTTTTGTCAAAGACAGTCATCCTGTGTTTGACGGAATTACGACGGTTTTATCGATTGCCGCTATGTATTTGACGATAAAACGTTGTATTGAACAGTGGATTATCTGGATGATAGTTAACGGTCTTTCCGTATTAATGTGGCTGGATATTGTTTTTAAAGGAGCAAAGGCTTACGGTGCGGTAATTGTCTGGTCTGTTTATTTTATACTTGCAGTTTATTTTTATATATCTTGGCGGAAAGAATTAATAAATCAAAAGTGAAATTTGAATATTCTGTGTGCCGGTGACTTTTATAAATAATACTAAAGTTGGAACTTTCCCATACTAAAGTATGAAGTTTTGTAAAACACATTAAAGTTTTTTTCAAGTTGTGCCGTATATTATAACAAAAGCATGCAAGTAGAAGGAAAAATTGATGAAAGATAAAGATGTGAAAAGTGGTGTTTCTCTGTTCGGACAGTCAGAAGAGTATCTTCTTGATAATGATCCGATTGAAGAAATTTTTGCATTAAATTTAGGTGATTTTATCTCTGAACACTTAATTTCAGAAGATTTGGCAAAAAAAATCAGTTCTAACGTGAAAGATAAAAAAGAAGGTTTGAAAAATCAGTTGACAGAACTTATCTCCATATATTCACTGAAAAATACTCTGTGCGTTTTGAATTTTGAAACAAAAGAGGATTATGCAATCTACACTTCTATTGCTCATTCCATAAAACAGATGCTTGAAGTTGAAAATTGTAACATATATTTTTCTTATGAATATGCAAAAGTTATAGATTCAGAAGAACACGACCTTGTGCTTGTCGGAAGTTCTCTGAAAAATTTAAAGCACAAAGGCTATAACCTTGACGACAATTCGATTGTAAGTGCAGCTTTTAATGAACGGGATACGATTACCAAAGATAATGTAACGGCAGTTTCAATGCACAGCAATTCCAGAAATGTCGGAGTTATAGCCGTTGAAAGTAAAAGAGAAATTCCTCCACGTTACATTAGCCTTGTAGAAAGCATAGCATCATTATTTGCAACTTCAATGACGCTTCAAAGTGAAATTGATTACTCAGAAAAAATATTAAATGATGCACATTCAAATGCCGGTGATTTTCAGCATGTAAGAGCGGAATTAACGGCATTGATAGGCGACCTGTGTGATTATCAGCAGAATTTTGTTGTACAGCTTGCACATGCCGTTGATACAAAAGGACATTACACGGTATCTCATTCTCAAAATACGGCAAACCTTGCAAGACAAATTTGTAAAGCAATGGGCTTAAATGAAAAAACTACGGATTTGATATACTATGCAGGTTTGTTGCAAAATATCGGAAAAATAATGCTGCCGGAAGAAATATTTGCGGCAAACGGCAAATTATCTCCGGAAGATTTGAAAAAAATCCAGAACCATTCAAACATCGGTGTAAATTTGTTAATGAACATAAACTTCCTTTCAGAAGTTGTTCCTTACATAAACTATCAAAAAGAACGGGTTGACGGTTCCGGTGAACCTGAAGGACTGAAAGGACAATCAATACCGCTCGGCTCAAGAATTATTGCCGTAGCTGACGCATACAGTGCAATGACATCTGACAGACCGTTCAGAAAAGCCATGACAAAAGAAAAGGCTCTTTCGATAATCAAAGAAGAAGCCGGCAAAAAATGGGATGCTGATGTCGTAAATGCATTATGCGAAACCCAAAAATAATCGACAATGATCATATATACTAAGGAGCCGCCTCTGACACCTGTCATTGGCGGTTCCTTAGCTTATACGGATATGTTTACGGCAGACATTCCCAGTATCCCTTTGTACCGTCCCACGGGCAGGTATCGGATATTGCATAACTTGCACAGGTTGCTCCGTTTATACTGGATTTACTGGTGTTTGAGCATTTGTCTTTTGTTTCTTCCGTATTGTTATATTCACAATTTCCATCTTCGTCACATTTTACTTCCGACTCCGTATTGGCCGGAATAAGCTTTTGTGTATTTCTCGGGGCAACAAAAATAAAAATATCATGCCCCAAAGCATTCGGTCCCTTTTTTATCCCGTTCGTATCTACCGTAAACCACAATCCGCTACAATTTTGAAATATTGATATAGCACTTCCATCCGGTGTTATAAATGCACCGTCACCTTCCATATACTGTGAACACCGCGGTATCCCCATAGGAGTTTTTTTTGTAAAATTTTTAGCGGATTTTTTATATTCCTCTCTCTCTTTTTCAGAAATTCGTTTTAATTGCCGGTATTTAGAATAAACCTGTTGTGCAAATTCGGAATTCCAATCAGGATCGCCGTCAGGTCTGTCTTCTGTGGGATTAAGAATATAAACCGGATACCCCTCTGCAATTACCTGATTAAATGCACTATACAGGTTGGAATAGGATTTTTTAAACGCAGCTTCAAGTGCCTTTGCATTATTTTTTTGAATTAATGCAGGCAAAGTCATTGCCGC
>JADIND010000165.1 GCA_017694215.1 Candidatus Scatousia excrementipullorum
ATAGATACAATTCGGGAAAAAACATGGCTTAATGATACTATTACACCTTATGAACTTTATTTGAAGTTTTTATACGAATACTTCAAGGAAAATCTCAGAAAGAAAGACGCTTTAGATATACAACTGCCAAAAGGTTTTATGAAGCTCGAATATCAACATGAGGCAGTACGAACGCTTTCTGATATTGTTGAAGCATATAACGGTGCGTTTATTGCAGATGTTGTCGGACTAGGGAAAACATATATTGCTGCAATGTATATGCAGACATTGCCGGGTAAAAAATTAATAATTTGTCCGCCGCCAATTATAGAATCTTGGAATGATGCAATTTCAGATTTTGGAGTAAGAAGTGCAACAGTTGTTTCACTTGGTAAATTAGAGCACATAAAGAGAAAAGGGTACGATGAGTATCAATATATTTTTGTTGATGAAGCACATAGATTTAGAAACGAAAATACCGAACAGTATCGGTTATTACATGAAATTTGCTATGGCAAAAAAGTTATCCTGATAACAGCAACACCATTAAATAACTCAATTTATGATTTTTATCCTTTAATCAGATTATTTCAACCGGCAAATGACAGTACAATTCCCGGAGTAAAAAATCTTGAAGAATTTTTTAGGAAGATAAGGATAGAGTTAGACAAGATAGATAAATCCACTCCTGAATATTTGGAAGAAGTTAAACGGGTTTCTAAAGTTGTCAGGGATAGAGTTCTACACCCGATACTTATAAGAAGAACTAGAAACGACATTAAAGAATATTTTAAGCAGGATATTGCTGACCAGAAGTTAACGTTTCCTGAAGTTGATACCCCTCATAAAGTTATTTATGAGTTTGATAAAAAAACTGATGCTATTTTTAACGAAACAATACAAAAAATAAAAAAAGATTTTACATATGCACGGTACCAACCCGGTGAGGGTTTGGAAGATGAATATAAGTTAAACGATTTTGCTAAAACACAGGAACGAAACCTCGCTGGATTTATGAAGAGTATGCTTATAAAAAGGTTAGAAAGCAGCAAGTATGCCTTTTTACAAACCATAGACCGTTTTATACAGTCTTATAATGATTTTATTAAAATGTATGAGTCCGGAACTGTATATATCAGTAAAAAAATAGATATTTATGATTATCTGGATAATGACGACGAAGCAGCTCTTATAAAAGAGTTAGAAAAAGACTCAAAGTCAAAAGCCTATACAAAAGAGCAATTTCAACCTGGCTATATTGAAAAATTACGTTTAGATTTAGACATACTTCATTGGATAAAAGATACTTGGCAGCAAGTTCCTACCGATTTTAAAAAAGATAAATTTCTAAAAGTTTTAAGAACGGACACTCAATTAAAAAATAAAAAAATAATTATTTTCACTGAATCTATGGAAACCGGATTTGACCTTTATAATACTCTTGAAAAAGAATACGGTAATAAGGTATTGTTTTATTCAAGCGGAGTCTGCCGGTATAACAGGAAATCGGCAGGTAAAAATTATGTTAAAGAGTTAATTCATCAAAATTATGACCCAAAATATTCAGCACCAAGAGATGATATTAAAATTTTGATAACAACTGACGTTTTGGCAGAAGGTATAAACCTGCACCTTTCCAATACAATTCTTAATTATGACTTGCCATGGAACCCGACGAAGGTCTTGCAACGTGTCGGACGTGTAAACCGTATCGGGACTAAATTTGATAAAATTTTAATTTATAATTTTTTCCCGACATCAACATCTGACAAAGAATTAGGGTTAGAAAACAGTATTAAGGCAAAAATACAAGCCTTTCACGATACATTAGGTGAAGATGCAAAATATCTTACTGATGAAGAAGAAACAACCAACCATAAACTTTTCGGGGAAAATTTCTACAACAAACTTAATAATAAAGATACGTACAATGACGAGGGCGAAACAGAAAATATACAACTGAAATATATTTCTATTTTAGAAAATATTCGGGAAAATAATTTAGACCTGTTTAACAGAATTAAATATCTGCCTAAAAAAGCAAGAACGGCACGTAAATACACAGTAGAAAATCCGTCACTGATAACCTTTTTCAAAAAAGGTGCATTGAACAAAATTATAATATCTGACGGTATAAAGTATGAAGATTTGCCGTTTGAAGATGCCGTCAAGTATTTTGAATGCCCTCCTGATACAGTAAAACAACCAATTACTAAACAATATTATGACTTACTTGATTTTAATAAACAACAGTTTGTACAAAATGACGTTGCGGAAGAAACTGTTGTAAAACGCGGCGGTTCATCGAACCACAAAGAAGTTAAATTACGTATTGAATACGCAATAAAGGAAGGACGATTAACAGATGTTCAGGAAGATTACCTGAAAAAAGTTCTTGATTTGTATAATGCCGGAGTTGTTTTAAATGAAACAAGCAAAAAAATTAAAAATGAAATAGCCAAAACAACGGATAGTCAGGATGTTTATAACAGTGTAAAGAAAAATATTCCTGAAACATATTTTACTAATACAAGGGTAAAAGAAAAAACAAGCGAATCTGTCAGAGAAGTTATCTTATCAGAGATGCTGCTGCTTTAAGGTGTCTTAAATTTTTTCTATGGAGGTACAAAAATTTAAGGTGTTTTAATGGATAAGTTACAGGCTAAAAATTTAATAGAAAAGACTTTTAATAACAGGTTTGACAAAGTTCAATTCAGAAATTTTATTATAAATCTTCTTGACAAAATAAATGAAACTAAAGCCTTTAGTGTTGGTCAGGCACAGGTTAAAGAAGCATTCAGAAAATATGTATTATCTTATCAGAGAATAGGACAATACACTGATAAAAAAGGGAACATTATCGATGCTTTAATTGTGCACCTTAATGATAAGTGTTCGTTAGACAGAAGCAGAACCTTTTTAAGAAATTTTGTTGCGGATTATATGCGGACGAAAGGGAAAGAAAATGCTCTTGTTGCATTTTATCGTGATAATTCTGCTGACTGGAGATTCTCTTTTGTAAAACTTGAAATATCTTTGAAACAAGATGATAAAGGCAATGTAAAAGTTGCAAATGAATACACTCCGGCTAAAAGATACTCATATCTTGTCGGAGAACTTGAACCTAACCACACTGCACAATCAAGATTGGTAGAACTTTTAGTAAAAGAATACCCGACACTGGAAGAAATTGAAGAAGCCTTTAATGTCGAAAAAGTTTCAAAAGAATTTTTCGCTCAATATAAAGAACTTTTCTTGCAGCTTGTTGATAACCTTAAAGACATTCGCAGCAAAGATGACCGTATTAATTTTGAATTTACAACAAGGTGTATAACAGAAGCAAATTTTTGTAAAAAACTTTTAGGACAGCTCGTTTTTCTTTATTTTATTCAGAAAAAAGGCTGGCTTGGAGTTCCGAAAGGTGCAAACTGGGGCGAAGGCGATAAACAGTTTTTAAGACATACCTTTGAAAAAGCGATAGCAGAAGGTAAAAATTTCTTTAATGATTATCTGGAACCGCTTTTCTATAATGCACTTGCAAACGGTGAACGTGATGAACAAATATTTGATTTGCTTGAATGTAAAATCCCATTTTTAAACGGTGGGTTATTTGAGCCGTTAAACGGATATGACTGGGTAAATACTGATATTAAGTTCAATAATAGTATTTTTTCAAACACAGAAAAAAATAAAATCGGTGATACAGGTACAGGTATTTTAGATGTTTTTGACAGGTACAATTTTACCGTAAAAGAAGATGAACCGTTAGAAAAAGAAGTTGCGGTTGACCCTGAAATGCTCGGTAAAGTTTTTGAAGAATTGCTGGAAGTTCAGGACAGAAAATCAAAAGGTGCGTTCTATACCCCTCGTGAAATTGTTCATTATATGTGTCAGGAATCTCTGATAAATTACCTTGCAACAGAACTTAATGCAAGTGAAGATACTGATTCTGACAATTTGACCAAACAGGATTTATCTGATTTTATTCATCATTCGGACCAAATATCAGACAGGGAAGCAATCGCAAGTCAAAAAGAAAAACCGACATCTGTTTACAAACACATTATATCCGAAAACATACGTAAAAATGCTGAAGTTATTGATAAAGCCCTGGCAGATATTAAAATATGCGACCCTGCAATAGGTTCCGGAGCATTTCCTGTCGGGATACTGAACGAAATTGTACGAGCAAGAATAGCTTTGGTTGATTCAGGTTACTTACCGCAGGCTAAAAAGCGTTCAGTATATGAATACAAACGTCAGGCAATCCAAAATTCAATCTATGGAGTGGATATAGAATCCGGAGCCGTTGAAATCGCCAAACTAAGACTCTGGCTCTCACTGGTTGTTGAAGAGGACGATATTAAAAATATTAAAGCCCTGCCAAACTTGGATTATAAAATTGTTTGTGGTAATTCTCTATTAAATGTTCCAAGAACATTGTTTAATGACAGTTTATTTAGGCAGTTGGAAGAACTAAAGCCGCAGTATTTCAATGAAGCAAGAAAATCTGAAAAGAAACGATTAAAAAAAGAAATTGATGCAATTATCAAAGAATTAACAAAAGACGGTATTTTTGATTTCGAAATTTATTTTTCAGAAGTTTTCCATGAAAAAGGTGGATTCGATGTTGTTATAGGTAATCCTCCATATGTATCAAATAAAGGGACTACCGATGAAGAAAAGAAAAATTATTTAAAACTTTATGGAATGTCTGACGACCTGTATAATTATTTCTTTATAAAATCAATATCAATACTAAAAGAATTTGGGACATTGGCTTTTATAACTTCTGATACATATTTAACAATAAATTCTAAGTTAAATCTTCGAGACTTATTTCAAAAAAATAAAATATTAGAATTAATAAAAAC
>JADIND010000166.1 GCA_017694215.1 Candidatus Scatousia excrementipullorum
GGTTATCTCGTAGAAAAGGAACCACTGTCGCTCATGGATAAAATTAAAGGCAAAGAGGCAAAACCTCTTGCAAAAGTTAAAGCCGAGCAGGTAACAAAATTTCTGAATAGTATTGCAGCACTTGGACTTGATATAAAACCGGAAGATATTATGAGTTCAAATGGTACATTGAATCCGAACTTTAAGGTTGATGAGAACGGGAATATCAGTTTCAGAGATTTAAAAGCTTATGTAAACGGAAATGCTCCGGAATACTTTGAAACACAGGCAGGCGGCTGGGCAAGAGCAAATTCCTACTTGAAAGTAATTGTTGCACAAAACCCGAAACATCTGCCGGGAGATGATATAAATTTACCTCATATAAAAGATATTGAAAAACCTCATCATATAATTTTGCCGCATTATCCGGGCAGAGAACAGGAATTTCCAATAGGCGGCCCCGGGAAATATATAGAGCCGTCAGAAGCATCATATATATTAAAAAAAGAACAAGCCTAAGAACTTAATAAAAATTTATAAAAAGACCGTTAATAGTTAACGGTCTTTTTATTTGTAACAAAAATGCAACAAAGGGCAAAATTTTGTGTTGACAGGCATTTATGTTTGTAATAACATCATTTATGCTCGGGTATTCTGATTTACAGTACCGAAATATTGATAAACAGTGAATCCGGGCGGTTCGTTCAGATTTTACAAGAAATCGGCGAAAATCGGGGCGGCACAATAGTTTCACCCCAAAATGTGTAGTAATACAACAAAGAAGAAAAGGAATAAAAATGGCTAGCACAAAAAGACAAAGAATCAGAGTTTGTTTAAAAGCTTACGATCATAAATTAATTGACGTATCTTCCGACAAAATCGTTGAAACAGCAAAAAGAACAGACGCTAAAGTTGCAGGCCCGATTCCTTTACCTACTAAAAGACGTATATATTGCGTTCTTCGTTCACCACACGTTGATAAAAAATCTCGTGAACACTTTGAATTAAGAACACATAAACGTATTATTGATATATACGATCCGACTCAACAGACTACTGAAGAGTTAAGCAGATTAGATTTACCTGCCGGCGTTGATATTGAAGTTAAGCTGTAAGCAGCAGCAAAGTATCCAAAGGCAACATTGAAAACTAAATAAGCATTATGCATATAATGTGAACTGCGACCGGCGAAAGTAAACAAAACGGATTAAGTTTAGAAAACGGCAGCCGGAGCAACCGGAAGGTTGCGGGGTGAAAATCCCCGAGAGGTAAAGTAATTAAGCAAGACGTAGCGCTCGCAAGAGAAAATGCAATCCCGAAACAGGGGCGAAGACTGTGTTCGCACCAAGTAGGGTGAGCAGGAAAGGTAAAATATGACACTAGGTGTAATAGGTAAAAAATTAGGAATGACTCAAATTTTTGATGAAAATGGTTTGGCTGTTCCTGTAACTGTTATCAAAGTTGATGACATTGTTGTGACTCAGGTTAAAACTGTAGAAACTGACGGTTACAATGCAATTCAGGTAGGCACAATCGCAGCTAAAGAAAAGCATTTAACTAAAGCTGAAATCGGTCATTTCAAAAAGAATAATCTTGAAAACTACAGACATCTTCAAGAGTTCAGAGTTGATAATCCGCAGGATTATAAAGTCGGAGACAAAATTGAATTATCAGTTCTCGATAACGTAGAAAAAGTTGATGTAACAGGTAAGTCAATAGGTAAAGGTTTCCAGGGTACTGTAAAAAGATGGAACTTCGGCAGAGGACCTATGGGTCACGGTTCGAAAAATCACAGAGAACCTGGTTCTATCGGTGCAGGTACAACTCCAAGCCGTGTTATCAAAGGTAAAAGAATGGCAGGTAACATGGGTAATGAAAGAGTTACTATTACTAAATTGAAATTGGTTAAAGTTGATGCTGATAAAAAATTAGTTTTAGTAAAAGGTTCAGTTCCAGGCTGTGAAGGCAGATTGGTAACAATCGTTCCTACAAGAACAAAATGGAATTAATTCAGTAAGGGTTTTGCCCGAACTACACAAAGCATATACATAACTCGCCACATAAAGCTGTTTTTAATTTAAAATCAGCAAGAGGTGAGAAAGGATAAGGAAAAATAAAATGTCAAAAGAAATATTAAGTACAAATGGAGAAAAATTAGGCGAAATTACTTTAAACGAAGCAGTTTTTGGTGTTGAACCTAATTTGCACGTAATGCACTTAGCATTAAGAAGACAATTAAATAATGCACGTCAGGGTTCAGCTTGTGCTAAAACAAGAGCTGAAGTATCCGGCGGCGGTAAAAAACCTTGGAAACAGAAAGGTACAGGCAGAGCAAGAGCAGGTTCTCTCCGTTCTCCTTTATTTGCAGGCGGCGGTGTTGTATTCGGACCTAAACCGAGAGATTTCGGTTTCAATATGCCTCAAAAAGCAAGAAAATTGGCTCTTAAATCAGCATTATCAGCAAGACAGGAACAGCTTGTTGTTGTAAAAGATTTTTCAACAATTACTGAACCTAAAACTAAATTAATGGCTGAAGCTTTAAAATCTTTAAAAATCAGTGGTAAAGTTTTGGTGGTTGCTGATACAAAAGCTGCTGAAAATCAGCATTTGGAACTTTCAGCAAGAAATATTCCAAGCGTAAGACTGATTTTACCTTCAAATCTGAATGTAAAAGATTTACTTGAAGCAGATTATGTTGTAATGACTGAAGCTGCTGTTAATGAAGTAACAGAAAGGTTGCAATAATGAGTAAAGAAAGAACAAATACGGAAAAATTATATGATTTGATTAAAAAACCTTTAATCACAGAAAAATCAGTAGGTGCAACAGCTTTAGGTCAATACACTTTTGAAGTAAATAAAGACGCAACAAAAGTTGAAATTGCACAAGCAATCGAATTAGCTTTTCCGGGAAGAAAAGTTAAAAAAGTAAGAACGGTTTACATGCCGTCTCATTCAAAAAGAATGGGTTATAAATTCGGAAGAACCGACAGTTCTAAAAAAGCAATCGTGTCAATCGAAGGCGATCCGATTGAAGAACTTACAGGTGTTTAATCAGGGCGTATGGCATATGTCCTAAAGAAAGTACAAAGCCAATCAAGGAGAAAATAAAATGGCAATTCGTAAAATCAATCCGACGTCTCCGGGACAAAGAGGCATGACAAAAAGTGATTTCCAAGAAGTCACAACTTCAGCTCCTGAAAAATCACTGCTCAGATCATTAAAGAAAACAGCAGGAAGAAATAATACAGGCAGAATTACATGTCGTCATAAAGGCGGCGGTGTAAAAAGAGCTTACCGTGTAATTGATTTCAAACGTGAAAAATTTGGAGTACCTGCAACAGTAAAAACTATTGAGTACGATCCGAACAGAAACGTAAGAATCTCATTGGTATATTATGCTGATGGTGAAAAAAGATATATCCTAACTCCGGAAGGACTTAACGTAGGCGATGTAATCGTTTCCGGTCCTGAAGCTCCGGTTCAGGTAGGAAATGCACTTCCGCTTGAATTAATTCCGTTAGGTACTATTGTTCATAATATTGAACTTAACCCTGGTCGTGGCGGAGTTATGGTAAGAGCTGCAGGTAATGCCGCTCAGGTAATGGCTAAAGAAGGTAATTATGTTACTATCAAACTTCCTTCTTCAGAAATGAGAATGGTAAGAAAAGAATGTATGGCTACAGTAGGTACTCTGGGTAATTCAGAATACAAAAACCTCTCACTCGGTAAAGCCGGCAGAAAACGTTACCTCGGTATCAGACCTACAGTTCGCGGTGTTACAATGAACCCTTGCGATCACCCTCACGGTGGTGGTGAAGGTAAAACCGGTCCTGGCGGACACCCTAAAACACCTTGGGGTAAACCG
>JADIND010000167.1 GCA_017694215.1 Candidatus Scatousia excrementipullorum
ATGTATAAGAGATAACGGTTTGAAGCATGAAATTACAATTACAATGATGGAACTTCCGATTGGTTGTGAAGGTGCTCATGACGTTGCTTTTTACGAAAGAGTTTTGAGAAATATTCTTGATGCCGGTATTCCTTTTGACAGTTTGGCATTTAAAGATGCTTCTGGAACATCTAACCCTAGAAAAGTTTATGAAACACTTAAACGTACAAGAGAGATATTAGGTGATAGTGCTCATATAAGATTCCATTCTCATGAAACCGCAGGAACCGGATTGGCTGCTTATATGGCAGCACTTGACGGAGGAGCTGACGGAATTGATTTATCTATGAAACCTGTATCCGGGGGTACTGCTCAGCCTGATATCGTTTCTATGTGGCATGCTGTTAAAGGGACTGATTATGATTTAGGAATTGACGTTGAAAAAATTCTTGAAACGGAAGAAATTTTTAAAGAATGTATGAAAGATTATTTCCTTCCTCCGGAGGCACTTTCAGTTAATCCAATGATTATTCAGTCGCCTCTGCCGGGCGGTGCTTTGACTGCAAATACGCAGATGCTGAGAGATAACAATTTAATGGATAAATTTCCGGAAGTTGTTGCTGCAATGAAAGAGGTTGTTATGAAAGGCGGCTTTGGTACTTCTGTTACACCTGTTTCGCAGTTCTATTTCCAGCAGGCATTTAATAATGTTATGTTTGGCCCTTGGAAGAAAATTGCAGAAGGTTACGGAAAGATGGTTCTCGGTTATTTCGGAAAAACTCCGTGCGAGCCGGATGCAGAGGTCATTAAAGTTGCTTCGCAGCAGTTAAATCTTCAGCCTACCACTGAGCTCGTTGTTGATTTAAATGATAAAGACGAATCAAAGGGTATAAAAGCTGCAACAAAACGCCTTGAGGATGCCGGTTTGCCTGTTAATGACGAAAATATATTTATTTCTGCGGCATGCAAAGAAAAAGGTATTTTGTTCCTTGAAGGTAAAGGTACTATAGGTGTTAGAAAAAATGAAAAAACAGAAAGTACACCCAAAACAGATTCCTCAAACGGATATACGGTTACTGTTAACGGTAAAAAATATGCCGTTGCGATTGAAGGTAAAAAAGCTACAGTTAACGGAAAACTTTATGATATCGACATTAAAGACGGTATTGAGGCCGCTCATACATCAGAATCCGGTGAAGGAACTCCTGTTAAAGCCGCTTTACCTGGTACTGTATTAAAAGTGCTTGTTTCAAACGGTGATACTATCTCTGAAGGTGATGTAATTGCCGTAATTGAAGCGATGAAGATGGAAACTGAAATCAAATCTCCTGTCGGAGGTACTGTAAAATCAGTTGAAATTGAGGCAGGCGACAAAGTTAAAACCGGTGATCTTCTGGTTACAGTCGGTTAGTACACATAATTTGAAAAGGATGAAAATATGAATATTACAGAAAGTTTAATAAAATTATGGGGCTCAACCGGTATTGCAAACTTTATACAACCGGCTGATCCATCAATAACAAGCGGGTTTGAACAATTTTTACACCAGTTCGGCTCCCCTATAATGCTTGTGATTTGCTGTTTTTTATTGTGGTTAGGCATCAAAAAACAATTTGAGCCGTTATTGCTTGTGCCTATCGCGTTCGGAGGTTTGCTATCAAATATTCCCGTTGCGGATATCGCAGGTCCGAACGGATTTTTAGGAATTATTTATGACGCCGGTATTCATAAAGGATTGTTCCCGTTAATTATCTTTATGGGTGTCGGAGCTATGACTGATTTCGGTCCGCTTATTGCCAATCCTAAAACAGCTCTTCTTGGAGGTGCCGCTCAATTCGGAATTTTTGGTGCATTACTTCTCGCTCTTTGCTGTTTTGGGTTTACACTTCCGCAGTCGGGTGCTATCGGTATTATCGGCGGGGCTGACGGGCCTACTTCTATTTATGTAACTACGAAACTCGCTCCGGAATTGCTAGGAGCTATCGCTGTAGCCGCATATTCGTATATGGCACTTGTTCCGGTTATTCAGCCGCCTATTATGAAGCTTTTAACAACTGAAGCTGAAAGAAAAATTGAAATGAAACAGCTTAGGGAAGTTTCAAAGCGTGAAAAAATAATATTTCCTCTGGTTGTATTGGGAATGTGTATAATATTTTTGCCTGATGCCTGTCCTCTTGTAGGTGCTTTGACTTTTGGAAATCTTTGTAAAGAATGCGGCGTCGTTGAAAGACTCTCCGATACAATGCAGAATGCGTTGATTAATATTGTCACAATATTTCTTGGCTTATCTGTCGGTTCAAAATTGTCAGCATCTCAGTTCCTGACAACTCAGACCCTGTTTATTCTGGTACTTGGTATTGTGGCATTTAGTTTGGCTACGGCTGGTGGTGTAATATTTGCTAAAATTATGAACTTATTCTCAAAAGAAAAAATAAATCCGCTTATAGGTTCTGCAGGTGTGTCTGCTGTTCCAATGGCTGCAAGAGTTTCTAATAAGGTAGGACTTGAGGCGAACCCGCAAAATTATCTGCTTATGCATGCAATGGGGCCAAATGTTGCAGGCGTAATCGGTTCTGCTGTTGCTGCCGGGATTTTACTCGCTCTTTGCAAATAATCATTCTTGATAAAAAGCGGCCGTAAATCCGGTCGCTTTTTATAGAATTTATTTTTCAGTTTTTATTAAATTTTATTTTATTTATGATTTTTTCTCTCAATTCAGGTATAATTTAATAAAAGAGTTTAAATTTAGAAGGGGAATAACATGTCGGTTGATGATGCATTGGTAATGATTTTGGCAGGCGGTGAAGGAAAAAGGTTATATCCTTTGACGAAAGACAGGGCAAAACCTGCGGTTCCGTTTGCCGGAAGATACAGAATTATTGATTTTGTACTTAATAATTTTATAAATTCAGGATTTTATAAAATTAAAGTTTTAACCCAGTATAAGTCCGATTCTCTCAACAAGCATATAACAAGAGGCTGGGCATTGTCTCCGTTTTTAAATCAATATGTTGATTTAGCACCCGCTCAGATGAGAACAGGTGTTGACTGGTACAGAGGAACTGCAGACGCGATTTATCAAAATATTTTTCATATAACAGATGAAGATCCTGATTATGTTTGTATATTTGGCGGTGACCATATTTATAAAATGGATGTTTCGCAGATGCTTGATTTTCATAAGGAAAAAGGAGCTGATTTATCTATTTCCGCTATTCCTATACCTATTGATGAAGCCTCTGAATTCGGAATAATTGAAGTGGATGATGATTGGAGACTTACTAATTTTATTGAAAAACCTAAAGATAAGCCGAAATCTATTCCGGGAAATCCTGATATGTGTCTTGCTTCAATGGGAAATTATATTTTCAACAAGGATGTTTTACTAAACGCTCTTGATGAGGATTTTCAAATAAAAAATTCGAGTCATGATTTTGGAAAAAATGTTATTCCAATGCTTTTAAATGAAGGTAAACGAATTTTTATCTATAACTTTGCAGATAATGAATTTCCGGGTATTACGGATGCGGAACGCGGATACTGGCGTGATGTCGGAAGTATTGACGCATACTGGCAGGCAAATATGGATTTGTTGTATGCAAACCCTGAATTGAATCTTTATTCTAAAGAATGGCCTATAAGAACTTTTAATTACAATTACCCTCCTGCAAAATTTATCTGGCAGGAAGGTGACAGGGTTGGTATGGCTACAAACTCCATGGTATCCGAGGGTTGTATTGTTTCAGGTGGAAGTATTTCAAAATGCGTTCTTTCTCCTGAAGTCAGAGTTAACAGCTACTCTCAAGTGTATGAAAGTATACTCATGGAAAATGTTGAAGTCGGTCGCTACTCAAGGATTAAGCGTGCAATTATTGATAAAAATGTCAAAATTCCGCCAAATACAAGAATAGGCTATAACAAAGAGGATGATCTGAAAAGAGGCTTTCATGTTTCGCCTAACGGTGTGACCGTCGTGCCTAAAGGTGCAATTCTTTAATATTTGAATTTTATTTTGTTTGTATTACTATTACGGATGCACTCAAATTTTGTAAATTTTTCTTAAAAAATCCGAAATTTTGAGCAATTTTAGGCCTTTACAATCTTTATAGACTTGGGTAGAAATATGGTATCTGTAAGTTCAGTAAACAATATAATATCGGCTGTTAGTTCAGGCGTTAAGAAACCGAATGTGTTTAAACGTCTGTATAATTCGCTGCCAAATTGGGAGCTGGCTTCAGATAAACTTTTAACTCACGTTGAAAATTTCGGTAAAAAATGTACTTCAGCCCATCAGAGAGGTATCCTTGGTGCAACGGCATTGCTTACACAGCCGTTCATTGATGCAAAAAATAAAGATGTTGATGATAAAACTCGAAAATATTCCGTTGCAAGAACCATTGCAAAAATTATTGCCGGTACTATGACAGGTGTAGCTATTCGCTATGGATGTATAAAGGCTATGAACTGGAAACCGTTTTTACCTTCAAGATGGCAATCTTTAACAAAGGATGTTCAAGATCAATACAAAAACGCAATGGGAACTATTGTTTCTCTTGTTGTTATGCTATTTACAAACTTTCTGATTGACGCTCCTCTGACAAAATTTTTAACAAATGTCATGACACAAAATTCGCATGAAGGAGATAAAAAATGAAAACTCCTCAATTTGTAGATGACATTTTTAAATATCTTTCCAAAAAAGGAACTTCTTTTAAAGATACTGTTTTAAAAAAATACGGAGAACAGCCGGGGACAATGCTTGTTCATACCGGAGTTCTCGGTTGGATTCTCTCATCACTTGCCCAAGTTGCTGCAGTTGCATTTAACGACAAAATTCCGGCAGAGCAGAAAGTATTTCTTATTCCGCAGGAAATAGCTGATGCGGCTACAAATATTATTTCTTTTTATGCTGTCACGCAATCTCTGAAATCTCTCGGGTCTAAACTTGTCAAAACGGGAAAATTGAAAAATGTTAAAATTTCAAAATTTTTAGACAGTGTAGATGGGCTTGATAAGTCGAAAATCGGAACATGGGATTTTGATATTACAAAACTTAAAGGTTACAAAGAAAATATAAAAACTGATTTTGTTGATTTTAAAAACGGTGTAGATGTTTATGCAGGGCTTGCGGGTTCTATTCTGTCCTGCAATATAATAACACCGATTATAAGAAACAAATATGCCTCAGAGCGGCAGAAAGATGTTCTGGCAAAAATGAATGCTGATAAAATGAAATATTTGCAGGCTCCTCGTGGAATTTCAATGTCTGATTATTTACAAAAAGTTTATGTGAAACATTCTGATTTAAAAGTTTAGCATATTTATTAATCCGATTACAACAATAAGAGCAGCCGTAAATATTCCTGCAATTTTGTAAAATGGATTAATTCTTTTTTTATTTCGGTCAGATCTGATTTGTTCAAGTGTTTTTTTTGAAAAATCATATTTTAATTCATTTTTTGTACGGTTGAATGAGGAATTTAAAAGCTGTTTAAATGAATAAAAATCTTCAAGGTCTTTTCTTGCAAGAGGATTTGAGATTGCTATTTTTTTTATTTTTAAATTTTCATTATCAGATAATTCATTATCAATGTAAGCGGATAAATTTGCTTTAAATCTCTGATATTGAGGATTATTATATTGTTCGGTATCTTCCTCCTCCTCTGTTATTTTTGTTTTAATTTCCTGGAAATTTTCAAGAATTCTGCGAAGTTTCATATATTTTTCCATGCAATGAGGGCATATGTTAAGGTGTTCCTGTACACATTTACTTAAATCCCGGTCTAACTTATTTTCAATGTAAAATGTCAGAAGCGTAATAACCTGATTACAGTTTAATTTATTTTGCATTTGTCCTCCTTTCAAATATATGCTTTTAACCCGTTTTGCAGTTTTAGTCTTGCTCTTGAAATTCTTGATTTTACAGTCCCTACACTGGAATTTGTTGCACGGGCTATTTCTTCATAGCTTAAACCCTGAAGTTCTCTCAAGACTATTGCAACCCTAAAAGGCTCTGGTAGTTCTTTTATTTCTTTCTTTATTATTTCTTCCATTTCGGCGGTTATACATTTTTCCGGAGGCTTACATTTTTTATCAGGAAGAATTGATTTTAATGAAAAATTAGTATCTTCATCTGATTCTTCATCAATAGAGATAATATCAGGTTTTCTGGAATTTTTTCTCAATTCATCATAGAAAAGATTTGTGACGATTTGGTTTAACCAGCTTTTAAAATGCTTTGGGTTTTTTAGTGACTGAATATTTTTAGCAACCCTCAGCAGTGCTTCCTGAGTCAGGTCAGCTATATTTTCCCGCTTCCTGGAAAGATAAGAAAATGTTGCAAATATATTTTTTTGCTCCCTTTTAATCAATTCTTCCAGAGCCTTAAAATCATTCTGCTGCGACAAAACCACAAGTTCTTCAATAGTCATTTTTTTATATTGCAATTTATTCGCAGACATGCCAAATCTCCTTACTCCAATGGTAAGGAATTTTTAAAACAAATTGTTTAGACTAAACTATACCGTGCAAGGGTAATATTATTTCTGGTATAATTTAAAATCATTCTGCCGAAATATATCCGCGTAAAGCTGTGTAGGCCGCAACATACGGAGATGCAAGATAAATAAATCCGTTTACGTTGCCCATTCTTCCCTGAAAGTTTCTGTTCTGTGTTGCAAGACAAACTTCACCATCCGCAAGAGTCCCCGCATGAACTCCGACGCAAGGACCGCAGCCCGGAGGCAGAATTGTCGCATTTGCTTCAACAAAAGTTGTTATTAACCCTTCATCAAGTGCCTGCAGATAGACATCTTTTGATGCCGGACAAATGAGCATTCTTACATCAGGATTAATCTTTTTGCCTTTCAAAATTTCTGCAACAATCCGTAAATCTTCAATTCTTCCGTTTGTGCAGGTTCCGACAAATACCTGATTAACTTTGATATTTTTTAATTCTTCGACCGGTTTTGTATTATCAACAGTATGCGGACATGAAACTGTATGTCCGATATCTTCTGCATTTATATGTATAACTCTTTCATAAACAGCATCGCTGTCAGGTTTCAATGTTCTGAATTTATCTTCGCGGCCGCGTGACTTTAAAAATTCTTTTGTTTTTTCATCCGCAATGAAAAGTCCGGCTTTTGCACCAGCTTCAACAGCCATATTTGCAAGAGTAAATCTCTCGGACATAGACATGTTTTCGATTGTCTCTCCGCAAAATTCGAGTGCCTTATATGTGGCACCATCAGCACCAATCATTCCTATAAGATGGAGCATTAAATCTTTAGAACAAATTCCTTTTTTGAATTTACCGGTAACTTCAATTTTATATGTTGCCGGAACCTTCAACCAGGTTTTACCAAGTGCCATTGCTACAGCAATATCTGTTGATCCCATACCGGTTGCAAAAGCCCCAAGAGCTCCTGATGTACATGTATGAGAATCAGCTCCGACCAGAATTTCGCAAGGGTTTACAAATGTTTCCACAAGCCTCTGGTGACAGACTCCGGCTCCGACATCTGATAAGACCGCACCATATTCTTTTGAAAATTCTCTCAAAACAGTATGTGTATTTGAAAGCTCTTTTCTTGGACTCGGTGATGCGTGATCAATAAAAAGAATACTCCTTTCAGGATTTTTTAGTTTTGGGATTCCCAGCTTTTTAAATTCTTGAACAGTAAGCGGTCCTGTTCCATCCTGAACCGCAGTAACATCAACATTTGCAATAACAAGTTCTCCAGCGTGAACTTCTTTACCTGCGTGCTCGGAAATAATTTTTTCTGCTAAAGTTAATCCCATAAATATTCTCCTTATTTATTATTTCCTTAATTTTAGCATAAAAAACATTTTTAAATGCAATATATTTATCTGTTTCTTCCTAAAAAATCCTGCCAGTAATTACCTTCCCCCTGAGGGTTTTTATTTTGCATTGCATAATATGCACATGCACCCTGATTTGCAACAGCTGATGTACTTTTGCAATAATCTTTTCCTGTCACAAAGAAATTCACTGAACCGTGGTCCCCGAGATATGTGTCGGATGTCGTATTTTTATGCGGTTGTCCCATAGGAAATACAAATCCGTCTGTTGTAAAATAAAATATGTGTAAATCGTATCCGTATTTATTTGGGCCTTTCATACCGTTTATGTCAACACAAACTACAGGGCCGTCTTCGCCCTGATTAACGGGATCCCCGACAAATGAGTATATTCTCCCGCCGATTTCTGAATAAAATCCTCCGTCATCACATGGTCCCATTGCTAATTTTGTACCATTCATTGTATATATATCGTATCTTATACTCTGAACATTTCCATCTTCGTCTGTTGAGGAAAATTTTGTATCATCGAAACTTTTTGAACCTTTGTAGTATTTCATCAATTTCGGGATAAAGTTATTTGCATTAGTGGTCGATGAACCTGTTGCGATTGATGCTACATATTCAGATACGCTAACACCGTTTTCGACCTTAAAAAGTTGAGCAACTTGATTAAGTTCGGAATAGGCTTTTTTAAACTGGGATTCAAGTTCCTTATTCTGTGTCCGGTTAAGAAGTGCCGGTAAAGTCATAGCAGCAACGACTCCAATTATTCCGAGAGTTATTAAAACTTCTGCAAGAGTGAATGCTGTTTGTTTCATTTAATACCTCCAAAGAAAAAATACTGATTAAAATGTAAGATTATATCTTACATATTTAAATATATTATTGTTGCAAAATATATTTATGTCAATGCTTTTAAACTTAGGGATGAATATAAAAAAATACCGTAAAGCCAAAAAGCTTTCTCAAAATCAGCTTGCCGAACTTATTGATTTATCAAGAGAGCATCTTGCCTGTATTGAAACTGGAAAAGAATTTATCAGTTTAAGAAAATTGTTTTTGATTGCCGATGTACTGGAAGTTCCGTTAACATCACTGATTGATTTTGATTAGTTAAGTTATACTTTATTAACATTTGCTTGCTAAAAGGCAAAAAATTTTAGATGCAATTTTTCAAAAATTTAAAAATAACAGTAAGGAAACTGTTGATATTAATAGAAAGCAGGAATTAGAGAAACTGCAGGGTTACAGATCAAGTATGTAATAATTAAATGAGTGTCTGGCAAACGTCAACAAAACCAATCGCCTTGGAGCACAGCCTTAACTCATCTAAAGTCAGTTTAATTGCGGAATTTCCGCTTCCGCATGCCGGATAAACAGTTTCAAAATGTTTCAAAGACTCATCAAGGTATATTTTAACGTCTTCTCTTTCTATTGCAAACGGGCAAACACCGCCTATTGCGTGTCCCGTGTACTCTATAACTTCATCAGGAGATAACATTTTTGCTTTTACATTGAATGTCTGCTTGAATTTCTTATTATCAATTCTTGCATCTCCTGCAGTCACAACAAGAACAGCACCCTCAGGAGTTTTAAAGGAAAGAGTTTTTGCAATTCTTGCAGGTTCAACTCCGAGTGCTTGTGCCGCAAGCTGAACAGTTGCACTTGAGGAGGAAAGTTCTATAATGTCTTCTGATTTGTGGAACTGTTTTAGATATTCTTTCACTTTTTCTATAGACATAGTTTAAATTATCCTGTGAGGTTTTGTCAGATGATGTGCTTCAACACGTTCTTTTATGGCACCTTGCGGTTCATAGTAAGGTGAAACGGTCATGATTTTTGCAGCAATATCCGGATAATAATATATAAACCTTAATTCACTTGAAGTTAAAGGTTTTTGCGTATGTACGTTCGCGTAACGTGCAAGTTCGAGAATATTGCGGGCTTCATGTTCATCCTTAAATTCAAGTTCCAGATTTTCATATACGTTTCTGAAGCCTTTAATTCCTCCGTATTCGCCTGTGGTAATCATCCTTCCTGTTTCAATTATTTCAGGTTCGCCGCGGCCTAGTTCTTCAAAGTCATAAAGTTCGTAGTTTCGTCTGTCTTTTAATGCACCGTCAGCATGAATCCCTGATTCATGTGCAAAGGCGTTATCTCCTACAGCCGGCTGATTTATCGGTATTGGAACCCCAAAAGCATATGATGTATATTTTGCAAGCTTCCAGGCTTTACTTAAGTCAATATTAGGGTCAATTTCATAGTCATTTTTGAAACCTGCCGATTTCATTATTGCAAGAAGACAAGAAACCAAATCGGCATTTCCGGCCCTTTCTCCCATACCATTTATTGCTGTATTTATATAGGCATCAACTCCGGCGTCAATAGCGGCTTTTGCACCCATAACCGAACATCCTACAGCCATGCCTAAATCATTATGGTAATGTAATTCTATAGACATACCTGTTGCTTTCGCAATTTTGTAAATTCTGTCATAAGAAGTTTTTGGATCTTCATAGCCAAGAGTATCACAGTATCTGAACCTTTGTGCCCCTGCTTTTTTTGCTTCTTGTGCATATTTTATAAGAAAATCAATATCGCTTCTGGATGCATCTTCTGCATTTACTCCTATTATTTCAGCACCATGAGAAACTGCACATCTAACCGCATCAATCGTCATATTAAGTATATCCTGCGGTGTTTTTTTACCAAGATATTTTCCGTTAATCATCTGTTCTGAAGTTGACTGAGATAAATTAACATTTTTAAGCTCTGGAACATTCTTAAATGAAAGTTCAACATCAGAGGCAATAGCTCTCATCCAGCCGGATAACTTTGTTGTTGCGATAACCCCTCTTTCTACAAGTTCAAGATTTCCATTCAGATAGTTAATTTCGTGTTTTGTTGTAGGAAAACCGAATTCTGACTGTGTTATGCCCATATCGTCAAGCATAAGATTGATAATAGTTTTCTGCAGCTTGGCAAGCCCCAGCCTTGAAGTCTGTACTCCGTCACGGTTTGTTACATCTACAAAGTAAATCTTGTTTTCTTTCATTTTTGCTCCTTGATTTGCAAATTCTTTTGAAAAACTTGCTTTTTTAATTAAAGTTAATTACAATGAATAGTATGAAACATTTTCGGGCAGATTGTCAAGAATTTAAGATTTAATTATGAGTAATACAAAGCAATTAGAAAAGAAGATTAATAAAGAGTATAAGACAGGTAATGTTAAAAACGCCATAGAATTGTGTCAGATTGGTCTGCAGGAAGACCCCACAAATGCAGATTTACATGTTCGGCTTGGTGATTTGTATCTTGCATGGCATCTTGATATTTACAATTCCTGTCAGTATATTGATGAAGCTATTACCGAATACCAGCGGGCTATGGAATCTTATATAGACAGTGCCGAAATTTATTACAAAATCGGTCAGGCTCATTATTACAAGGGTGATTTGGATAAAGCTATCAACTATTTCGACACTGCTATTGCGAAAAATCCGAAACTAGCAAAGGCTTATTATCTTCTCGCTGAAACTTATACTAAAAAATCAAGATTTATTGAAGCAGGTATAAATGCAAGGAAAGCTATAAAATACAAACCTTTTTCAAATTCCTGTGCTCATTTTTTACTTTCCAATCTTTACAATGTTTCTTCTGTTAAGTCATTTAAAAATGTTCTGAATTCAAAGTGGGAATATATTTTATCATTATTGACTCTTCCTTTTGATGTTCAGGCTGTTAAAAATGTCAGCAGGTTTATTTCTTATATGAAATTTTTTCCTCTTCTTATAAAAGGTTTATATCTTGTAAACGGGAAAAAATTTGACAAAGCTATTGAACTTTATGCAAATGCAATCGAAAAAGCTCCCGGTTTTATTCCGTTATACAGTCTTCTTGGTGATGTTTATTGCGGAATAGGACGATATGAAGATGCTATCACTGAATATAAAATGGCTATTTGGCTTGATAGTTTAAATATAGAAGCTTACAGGCATCTTTCACAGGCTTATGAAGAAATAGGCGATTATGACAGTGCTGTTGAAGTTTATAAAAAATTAATTCAAATCATGCCTAATATGCCTGATGTTCATTCTAATCTTGCAAACATATTGTTTGTAAAAGGCGATATTGACGGTGCTATTTCTCATTTTCAAACTGCGGTTACACTTAATCCTAAAAAACAATGGACAAGCGTTATTAATCAGACTCTGGGATTTGTTTACCATGAATCCAAAAGAGATATTGATGCAGCAATTTCATCTTATCAGAGTGCCTATTTGCAGACCCCTGATGATATTGATATTTATATAAATTTAGGCAGTGCTTTTTATGATAAAGAAGATTTTCATAATGCATTACAAGTTTATAAAAATGCACTGGATTTGGAACCTAAAAATGCTAAAATTCATTGTAACTTAGGATTTCTCTACTGGGGTAACGGCGAATTGGACGAGGCTGTCAAAGAATATGAACTTGCAATTGAATATGATGAAAATTATGACATTGCTTATAACAATCTCGGCGTAATTTATCTGGATGATTTGGGAAGAGTGCAAAAATCTATTGAACTTTTTACAAAAGCAATAGAGTGTAATCCTAATTATGCTCTTGCTCATTTTAATCTTGCTCGTGCTATAACCATTACCGGTGATAAAATTGAAGCTGCAAAATTATACCAGATAGCACAGGATGTAAACAAAATAACTAACGAACTTGATCCGCAGGAAATAATTGATAAAATAAATGCTTTATTTAATTAAGTCTCTTTTGTGGTAATTCGTCATTTTGTTTTCAAGAAAATCTTTGAGTTGAATTGCTGCGGTTACTGCGATTGCAAACATTCCTGCACCTCTGATGTAACTCTTAAATCCCCATTTATGATTTTTGTTGATTGTATTCAGAAGTTTTTCGTCTAAACCGGCTTCTTTTGCCATATTGTATCCTCTTTTTGAGGCACTGTATTCTTCCGCCAGCCTCGGTAAAAATCCAAGAGAAACAAGTACACCCGTTGATGCACGCAAAATATTAAAAGTTTTTTCGGAATTACTAAGTTTTTTATCAGTATTTTCAGGTTTCATTTTATTAGAAAATATAGCAGCAAGCGGAATTCCGTAGACAATGTATTTGTTATTGACACGTTTTGCCAGTTTCAAAATTTTGCCTGATAAACCGCTCTGATGGTTCTTAGCATGTCCGAGTTCATGAAAAACCGGAGTCAGAAAATCTCTGTTTATATAAACATTTTTTTCACGGGGATGGTAGCAGGCATTATTC